>NZ_JBFTQL010000018.1:0-73713 GCF_056398985.1 Microbacterium sp. 01T413_2 | reverse complement strand
TTCCGCAACGCGCTCCACGACCCGCTTCGCCCGATGCGGGGTCTCACCCTCGCAGGCCGCGACGGCCGCCCGCTCGAACTCGGCACGCACCTGATCGTCCAGGCGCGCCCCGGCGTCTTGGATGAGCCGCACGTGCGCGGCGTTGATCCGCGCGTCCGTGAACGCCTGCATCGTGGCGGGAAACTTCGTCATCAGCTCCGCGGCGCGCACCATCCGGCCCTGCACGACCCGGTCGGACATGTGCAGCACCGCCGCGAGTTCCGCGGCGACACTGCGGGCGGCGAGTTCCACCGACTCACCCCGCACCCCGGACGCACCGTCCGCGGCGGCGAGGTCCTCCGCGAGGCGGTGCGCGACGGCGAGGTGCGCTTCCTTCAACGCTTGCAGGCGGGTGATCGTCGCCTCGGTGGTCGCCAACCCGTCCACGAGCGCGGCCAGCACGGCGGCCGGATCCACCGGGTCCACCCCGGGATCCACCACCGTGCTGGTCGAGCTCGTCATACCCCCATTCAACCCGGGGTCACCGACATTCCAGGCTCGAAAAGGGCCAGATCAGATCCAGAAAAGATCACGAGCAGGTCACAAGATCCCAGTCGCCGCTGGCCTCTGTCGCAGAGCCCCTCGAAGCGCCCGACTCGCGGACCTTTCGTCTCGCCTTCGACTCGTCCACGGCGCGGGCAGCCACCAGAGTTCGCCGGATCCAGCGGCTCAGGGCGCGAGTGCCGCGACGGCGCCGATCTCGACGAGTGCTCCGGGCACGCCGAGTCCTGCCACGCGGGCCGCGGTGACGAGCGGCGGTGCTCCTTCGCGCGCGAGCTTCGGGCCCACCGCGCCGTAGGCCGCGCGCAGATCCGCGTCCTGGTGGATCAGCACGGTCCAGCTCACGACATCGGCGAGGGTGGCTCCGGCGGCGGCCAGCGCGGCGGCGGCATTGTCGAGGGCGCGCGCGGACTGCACGGCGACGTCGTCCGAGACGACTGCGCCGGTCTCGTCGACGCCGTTCTGGCCGCCGACGTGGATCGTCGTGGATCCCGGCGGGATCACGGCGACGTGGCTGAACGCGGGGCTGTTCACGAGCCCCGGGACGTGCGGGTAGGAGATGCTCATGCCCGCGAGCGTAGCCACGGCATCCGACATCGCGTCAGGCCCCTCCGGAGACGGGTCGAGGCCGCCTGGCGCGGCGCGATAGACTCGAGAGGCTCAACAGGAGGTTGCCCGGTGATCCTTCACTACATCGTGTTCGGAATTCTGTTCCTCGGCGGATTCGCGCTGCTGGGCATTGCCCCCGGCCTGCCCGCCTGGCAGGGGCCAGTCTTCGTCGCGGGCATCCTTGCGATCAGCCTCGCCCTCGCGTACATGATGCGCGAGCCGGGCGGCGCCACCAAGCGCTCGCGCTCCTGGGAGAACTGAGCTCCGCTCCCGCTCGGCTTCGCGGCACTACTCCCTCGGGAGTACCCCGGAAGCACACCGCCGACGGATCCGCCGCGCGCGAGGCGCGATTAGCATCGGAGGATGCCGGATCAGCCGCTCGATGACACCTCGACGGCGTCGGCGGCGTGGTTCGGACCCGACACCGGACGGATCCCGGCCGGACCGCCGCCGCGGGTCCGCCTGATCGCACCCGTCGTGCTGTGCCTGCTCGTGCAGGTGCCGGCCTCSMTCTGGGTCGCCGCGCACGCCGATCACGGACTGCATTGGCGGATCCTGCTGCATCTCGCGCTCGCGGTGGCAGGGCCGCTCGCACTGCTCGCCGCGCGGCGATTCCCCGGCCCGACCGTCGCCGTCGTCTCCGGGCTCGCCCTGCTTGACGTGCTCACGACGCCCGTCTACGGACCGCCCTACCTCGCCCTGGCGTTCGCGATCGCGCTCGCCGTGGCCCGCGGAGCCGCCGTCTGGGCGGCCGCCTCGGTCGCGACGGCGTGGGTCGCCGCGATCCTCGTCGGAGTCATGATCGGCCGGATCTGGCATCCGGGGCTCATCGTCGCGGCGACGCTCGCGCTCGCCGCCAGCTTCGCCGTCGGCGCCTTCGTGCGCACCCGCGGCGCCCGGATGGCCGCGCTGCGCGCCGACGCGCAGCGCCATCGCCGCAGCGCAGAGGAGCGCGAGCGGGTGCGCATCGCGCGTGAGCTGCATGACGTGCTCGGGCATGCGCTGTCGCAGATGAACGTGCAGGCGAGCGTCGGACTGCACCTGTTCGACCGCGATCCGGAGCAGGCGCGCACCGCGCTGCAGAACGTGAAGGACACCTCCAAGCTGGCACTGGAAGAGGTGCGTGGCGTGCTGGGCGTGCTCCGCGACGGTGAAGTGCCGCTCGTCCCGCAGGCCGAGCTCGCCGAGCTCCCCCGGCTCATCGCGGGCCTCACCGCGCCCGGTCTGGACATCGCGCTCGACGACCGCCTCGGCGACCACGCGCCCAGTCGAGCCGTGCAGTTCGCGGCGTACCGCATCGTGCAGGAAGCACTCACCAACGCCGTGCGGCACGCGCACGCCGCGCACGTGCGGGTGGTGCTCGAGCGGCGAGAGGATCCGGATCCCCGCCTCGTCGTCGCGATCGAGGACGACGGCCGCGGCTTCGGAGACGCCGACCCGACCGCGACGGGGCACGGCGGCGTGCTGGGCATGCAGGAGCGGGCGGCGCTGCTCGGCGGCCGCATCGAGCTCGGCTCCGCGGACGGCGGAGGGGCGCGCATCGTCGCGACCCTGCCCTGGGGGCGGGCGTCATGATCCGGGTCGCGCTCGCGGACGACCAGCTGCTCGTGCGTGCGGGATTCCGCGCTCTGCTCGATGCCGAGGACGACATCGAGGTGCTCGTCGAGGCCGCGGGTGGCGAGGAGCTGCTGCGTCGGATCCGCGAGACGCCGGTCGACGTCGTGCTGATGGACATCCGGATGCCGGAGGGCGACGGGCTGTGGGCGACCGAGGAGATCGCCGCGGATCCGCGTCTTGCCGGAGTGCACGTCGTGATCGTGACCACGTTCGAGCTCGACGACTACGTGGCGCGCGCGGTGCGGGCCGGCGCTGCCGGCTTCCTCGTGAAGGACACCGAGCCCGCCGATCTCGTGCGCGCCGTGCGGGTGGTCGCGGCGGGGGGTGCGCTGCTCTCGCCCGGCGTGACCCGGCGGCTGCTCGAGCGGCTCGCAGTGGGCCTGCGCGAGGCGCCGGGATCTGCCGCGCTCGACGGGATCACCGAGCGCGAGCGCGAGGTGCTGCGCCTCGTCGGACTGGGGCTGACCAACGACGAGATCGCGGAGCGCCTGTTCCTCAGCCCGCTCACCGCGAAGACCCACGTCTCCCGGATCATGGCGAAGCTGCACGCCCGCGACCGGGTGCACCTCGTCGTGATCGCCTACGAGACCGGCCTCGTGGCTCCCGGCTGGCAGTAGCGGATCCGGACCCGCACGGTCCCGGGTGACGCGGACCCCGCTGCCCTCTTCCGCTCGGGTCGCATTTCGTCCGGTCGGGTCGCACTTCTTCGGCTCGGGTCGCACTTTCGGCTGTTGCGGCCAGGGAGTTGCAGCAGTTTCTGCGACCTGAGTTCGGGCAGCGGCCGGTTTCCGATGTGGATCCGGATCCCTACTCCCTGGGGAGCAGGCGGAATCACTCCCCGGGCCGGATTCGCCGGAGGGTGCGGATCGCGAGGCTGGAGGCATCGGTCGAGATGCGGCCGATCCGATCGAAGGAAGGGCATCATGCTCGCAACCGTCGCGGCCGTCGCCGCGCATCCCGGCCACATGGGGTTCCACCCGTTCTGGCCCGTCTTCATCATCGGCCCGCTGATGTTCCTGATCATCGTGGGCCTGCTCGTCGCCCTCCTCGTGCGCCGGCGCCGCTGGGGCGGACCGGGTCCGTGGGGCTGGCAGGGTGCTCAGGGAGCAGCCGGCGGGCAGGCCCCGTGGGCGGCCAAGCCGCAGAGCAGCGGCGCGGAGCAGGTGCTCGCGAGCCGCTTCGCGAACGGCGACATCGATGAGACCGAGTACCGCGCGCGGCTCGAGGTGCTGCGCGCGAACCGCCCGGAGGCCTGACTCGACGACCGGGACGTGAGTCCGATCGGTGGCCCGCCGTGCCTGCGCATGGCGGGCCACCGGCGTGCGTGAGCGAGAATGGGGGCATGCTCCGGCCGCCGATCCCTTCTCCTGCATGCGGGGGCGGGAAGTGACGGAGGCCGCCCGCGAGAACTCGCGCACGGCGCAGATCTCCGCAGACCTGCGCCGGCGGATCTCTGAGGGAGGGTTCGCGGCCGGCACCCGTTTGCCGAGCGAGGCGGCGCTGAGCGCCGAATACGGCACCACGCGCAGCGTGATCCGCGGGGCGCTCGCCCGCCTGGCCCGGCTGTCGCTCGTCGTCTCCCGGCCGCGCGGCGGATGGATCGTCCAGGCCGCGCATCAGACCCAGGGCTTCGCGCGGATGCAGTCGTTCACGGAATGGGCGAGCGAGGGCGGGCGCGTCCCCGGCGGCACGATCACGTCCCGCACGGTGGGGCCGGCGGATGCACGGGAGGCGCAGCGGTTCCGCATCAGGCTCGGTGAGCCCCTGCACCGGTTCGTGCGGCTGCGCACGCTGGACGGGCTGCCCGTCATGATCGAGCGCTCGGTCTGGGCGCCGTGGGTGGCCGAGGTCATCACGCGGGTGCCGGACGACGTGCGCTCGACCACCGTCGCCCTCGCCGAGGCCGGGATCCGCGTCGCATCGACGAACCACCGGATCGAGGCGGCTGCCGCGACCACYGAGGATGCGGCACTGCTCGGCGTGCGCCGCTCCAGCCCGCTGCTGCAGGTCGGGCGCACGACGACGACCCGCGAGGGGCGGCTCGTGGAGCTCGGGGTGGACCGTTACCGTGCCGGTGCGATCGCGTTCGAGATCGAAGCGGGGCAGACGGTCCGCACCGCGCTCTGAGCGGCGGATGAGCGGGGTCGTTGAGCGAGCCCCGAGCGCAGCGAGGAGCGAGACGAAACGCGGTTCCGACGGGCGGCGGCGTTTCGTCTCGGTCGGCTTCGCCGTCCTCGCCCAACGACCCTGGGGTGGGAACGGCGGAAACGGCCCAGTGTGCACGCTCGGCGGCCGGATCCACGGGTGACGGGGCCGATGCCACCGGCTCGTCCTCCGGCGTTCACCCGCTGTTCCCCTCGGCTTGCTCTCCTCGAGGTCGGCGCCCGCTCCGGGGTGCCCCGTCGTCCCGAGGAGCGTCATGTCCAGCGAGCCCGTCCCGTTCAGCCCGGATCCGTACGAGCGCCCGCGAACCGTCCCCGACGAGGTGCTGCACAGCGGCATGACCCGTCGCGGCATGCTGCGCGCTCTCGGCCTGCTGGGCGGTGCCGCCGCCGTGGGCGCCGGATTCGGCGCAGGGGCGGCCGCCCCGTCGGCATCGGCCGCCGAGGGCGCGGGTGCCGTTGCCGCGGGCGCCTCGCGCGTCTACGCGCTGCCCGAGGGCTTCTCCGGCGACATCACCGACCTCAAGCACGTCGTGATCCTCATGCAGGAGAACCGCTCGTTCGACCACTACTACGGCGCTCTGCCCGGTGTGCGCGGCTTCGACGACAAGCAGGCCCTGCGCTTCCAGAACGGCACCGACGTCTTCTCCCAGCCGCAGGGATCCTCCTTCGTCAAGCCCAGCCGGGTGACCACGGTCGCAGGCACCACCACGGGTCTGGACCACTCGTACTCGGGCGGCACGTCGGCGTGGGCCGGTGGACGCTACAACAACTGGATCGGCGCCAAGGGCGCCAACACGATGCACTACGTCTCCGGCGAGGAGATCCCCTGGCAGTACTCGCTCGCGAGCGCCTATACGATCTGCGACAACTGGCACTGCTCGGTCATGGGCCCGACCACGCCGAACCGGCTCTACGCGTGGACCGGCACCTCGGGCGGCGTCGTCGACAACGGCGGCGAGTCCAACGGCAACCGCACCTGGCAGACCTACCCTGAGGCGCTGCAGGCCGCGGGTGTCTCCTGGCGGATCTACGTCGACAACACGAACAACGGATCCAGCTGGGTCGGCGACTACACCGACAACCCGATCCGCGGCTTCAACACCTTCACGACGTCGGGCTCGTCCGCGCAGGACATCGCGAACCGCAACGACGCCGCCAAGAACGCCCCCGGCACGGGCCTGGTCTGGCGGGCCGGGTCCGCGCCCTACGCCTCCACCGGCGTGACCAACAACGACAGCGACGCCAACGTCAACGGCGTGCTGAAGGACTTCATCGCGGCCTGCAAGCCGGGGGCGCAGTATCCGCTGCCGCAGGTCTCCTGGATCGTCGCCCCGTACAGCTGGTCGGAGCACCCCTCGGCCAACCCCGAGCACGGCGCGCACTTCTCGAACCGGGTGATCCAGACGCTGCAGAGCAACCCCGACATCTGGAAGAGCACGCTGCTCATCATGACGTTCGACGAGAACGACGGATACTTCGACCACGTCCTGCCGCCGTTCGCCGAGCCGGGCACCCCGGGCGAGTACAACGGATCCACCCCGATCGGATACGGCGCCCGCATCCCCACGATCCTCGTCTCGCCGTGGACGCGCGGCGGCTGGGTCGGCACCGAGACCTTCGACCACACCTCGCTGATCCGCTTCCTCGAGACGTGGACCACCGCGATCGGCACCCCGGCGCTGTCGACCACGATCACCGCCTGGCGCCGCGGGATCAGCGGAGACCTCACGAGCGCGATGGATTTCGCCCACCCCGTGATCGACGTCCCGTCGCTGCCCGACACGGACGCCCTGGTGCAGATCGCCCGCGCGGGCGGCACGATCGGCACCCAGGTGCCGCCGGCCGACAAGTGGTCGAGCACGCCGCTCAAGCACCGGCCCCTGTCGTACCACCCGCACGGCGTCTTCGTGGAGGACCGCAAGACAGGCACCGTCAGCGTGCAGCTCAGCCTGGTCGGAGGCCCGCAAGGCAAGGCGCTGAGCCTGCAGGCCTTCCCCGACAAGTACCTGCCGTTCGCGAACACCCCCTACACGGTCACCGGCGCGAAGCCGGCGGCGCACGTCTGGGACGCGACCGCGCAGGACGGCCGTTACGCGTTCTCGGTGTACGGACCTGACGGGTTCGTCCGCGCGCACGCCGGCACGGTCCTGCCGGCGGGCCAGAACGGCAGCGCCGTGCCCCGCATCGACGTCGACCTCGTCGCCGGCGAGACGCCGACCGTCGAGATCACGCTGCACAACGACGGCCGCCAGAGCGTGCACTACGCCCTCACGCCCAACGACCACGCCGGCACCGCGCAGCGCATCTGGGTCAAGCCCGGTGCGACCCAGAAGGTGACCTGGCCCACCTCCGAGGGCTACTACGACGTCGTCGTCACCGCCGACACGAACAGCGGCTGGCGGCACCGCTACGCCGGGCGCGTGGCCCAGCTGCCGGCCTGACCCCGAGCGCCCGACGCCGCCGCACCCGATCCGATGGAGCCCCGCATGCACCTCCCGTACCGGCGTCTGCGCCGCCTCGCCCTCGCCACCCTCTTGGGCGCCGCCGTCGTCGTCTCGACGTTCGCGGCGACGCCCGCGGCGGTCGCGGATCCGACCCCCGCACCCTCGTCCACGGCTGCCCCGACCCCGGCGCCCACCCCGTCGTCGTCGTCGTCGCCGACCGCCGATCCGTCGCCGACCACGACGCCGGCACCCGGTCCGACTCCGACTCCGACCGAGCCCGCGCCGACGACGCCGGCTCTGCGCGCCGCCGTGCCGGGGGCGATCTCGCCGGTGGCGGCGTACACCTTCGACGCCGACGGCGGCTCGACCGTGAAGGACGTGTCGGGCAACGGGAACGACGCCACCTGGGTCGGATCCCCGGGCTATCGCCCCGGCGTCTCGGGGTCCGCGGCGACGATCAGCCTCGGCACGAACTATGTGAAGCTGCCGCTGATCGCCGGGAAGACCGACGGATCGGCAAGCTTCTCCTACGAGTTCTGGATGTCGGAGCAGAACCGCACGTCGTACGGCACGCTGATGAGCAACCAGGACTTCGCGTCGTGCAACAACGCGGGTCTGA
The DNA here is from genome assembly GCF_056398985.1 of Microbacterium sp. 01T413_2. Classification (NCBI taxonomy): domain Bacteria; kingdom Bacillati; phylum Actinomycetota; class Actinomycetes; order Micrococcales; family Microbacteriaceae; genus Microbacterium; species Microbacterium sp. 01T413_2. Next base: position 65,719 of record NZ_JBFTQL010000018.1, on the reverse strand, counting down.
CGCTCTACAACCAGACCACGCAGGGCGTGCTGCAAGCGTGCTGGGGCACCACGGCAGGCGGGACGAAGCGCTACCTCAACGGGGCGTCTCCGAACATCGCCGGATCCTGGCATCATGTCGCCGTCACGGTCGACCGCACCGCGAACGTCATCATCGTCTACACCGACGGAGTCGAGACCAAGCGCTCCGCGGCCGGCGAGGTGACGGCGTCCACCAACCTGAAGAGCGGATTCGCGTTCAACATCGGCGGCTTCAGCGGCAGCGAGAAGGACGTGAGTGACGGCTACGTGAACGCCGCGATCGACGACCTGCGCTTCTACAACGCCGTGCTGCCCTCGGCACAGGTCGCCGACGACTACGCCGCACTCAAGCCGGACAGCGGCAGCTACACGGTCGCCTTCGACGGAAACGGCGCGAGCTCGGGCGCCATGACGGCGCAGACGTTCACGATTGGCACGGCCTCGACGCTCGCGGCCAACGCCTTCGTCCGTCCCGGCTACCAGTTCCAGGGCTGGGCGCTGAGCGCGAAGGGTCAGGTCGTCTACGCCGACGGGCAGTCGGTCGCCGACCTCACGGTTCGCGCGAACACCGCGGTCACCCTCTCCGCGATCTGGAGCCGGCTGCGCGCGCCGGGCGACGCGGTCGCCCCGTTCGCCTCCTACGACTTCGAGACCGGAGACGGCACGGCGATCCCGGACTCCTCGGGACGCGGCAACGACGCGATCTGGTCGGGATCCCCCTCATACGTCGCGGGCACCGCAGGCAAGGCGGCCTCCGTCAACGCGCCGGAGGGCAGCACCCGCGGCGTGAACTTCTTCTCCCTGCCCCTCGTGCCGGGCCACACCGACGGCTCCGGCAGCTTCTCGTACACGTTCTGGCTCAAGGAGGCCTCGTCGAGCTCCGACTCGCCGATCGTCTCGAACCAGGACTTCCGGCACTGCTACAACCGCGGCGCGACGCTCTACAACACCGCGGGCAGCCCCGGCATCCTGCGCGGCTGCTTCGGTCAGAACGGCACCTCGACGACGCAGAACTACGTCGCGGATGCGAGCCGCACGTCCGTGATCGGATCCTGGCACCACGTCGCCGTGGTGGTCGACCGCTCCGCGAGCACGATGACCACGTTCGTCGACGGCGAGCAGACCGCGCAGAGCACGAGCCTCGGCTCCGGCTTCTCCCTGGTCAGCGGCTATCCGTTCCGCGTCGGGGCGGAGGGATCGCTGCTCGACGACGGCGACGGCTTCGTGAACGCGACGATCGACACGTTCGACTTCTACGACCGGGCGATCTCGGCCGCGCAGATCCAGAACGACTACATGGCGACGCACTCCGGTGACGTCGTGACGGACGGATCCACACTCGCGCGCGGTTTCGTGTCCGGTGTGCTGCGTGCCCCCACCGTGCGTGCCGGCGGTGTCGTCTCGCAGACCGTCGCCGGCCTCTGGAACGGCGGATCCGTGACCTCGTACACGAAGGTCGAGGGCGACGACTGGCTGAACGTCGACGCGCAGGGAGTCGTGACCGGGGCGGCGCCGGCGGCGGCGCCCGCGGATCCGGGCTTCCTCACGGTCGAGGCCACCGACGGCACGACCACCGCGCGCATCGAGGTCGAGGTCCCCGTGGTCGCGGCCGATGCCGCCGCGCCCTTCGACGCGGTGACCTGGAATCTCTGGGATGCCGGCGGGCACGTCAACGACGCCGCGCTGAAGAACCTCGCCGTGATCGCCGAGAACGGCTTCGACGTGATCGGCGTGCAGCAGGACGGCGGCACCGCCGCGACCGCCCTCGCGAAGGCCCTCGGCTGGAACGCGCTCGAGGGACCGGGCGGGGTCGGACTGATCTCGCCGCACCCGCTCAGCGCGCGCACTGTCGTCGGCGAGCAGCCCGGCCTGGGCGCGACTGTGGACGTGCTCGGGCGCAAGCTGCGGGTGTGGACCATGGGCCTGGACCGCACCGGTTACGGCCCGGAGTCCGCGTGCCTGGCCGGCATGACGGATCCGGCGGCGCTCGTCGCGGCGGAGCACGGCAGCACCCGCTACGCCCAGGTCGATGCGCTCGCCACGGCGATCGCGACGGAGACGGCCGCGGCGACCCCCGTCGTGGTCCTCTCCGACCTGGAGTCGCCCTCGGGTGCGGACTGGACGGCGGCCACCGCTGACGCGCACTGCGGCGTGGGCGCGGTGGACTGGCCCGTGCCCGCCCGCCTGCAGCAGGCAGGACTCGCCGACGCCTATCGCACCGCGAACCCYGAYGCGGCCGCCGACCCCGGCGACACCTGGTCGCCGCTCGTCGTGAAGACGCCGTCGGGCGCCGATGAGCCGCAGGATCGCATCGACRCCGTGCACTACGCCGGCTCGGCGCTGMSCGTGCTCGGCGCGAACACGGTGGTCGCAGGCTGGCCCTCGCCGACCGCGGTGCTGCGCAACGCCTGGGCGAGCAATCACCGCGCCGTGGTGGCCTCGTTCTCGCTCGGCAAGGGTGCTCCGGATCCGTCGTCGCTGCCCGCGGTGGTCGCGAGCGCGGCGGGGCGCACGGTCACGCTGCACACGGTCCCGGCGGCGTCGGCCGGCGGCATCGAGTACCGCGTCGACGGCGGCGCCTGGCAGGCGTATTCCACGCCGTTCGCCGTGCCGGGCACGGCAGCCGCGCTCGTCGAGTACCGCGCGACCGACCAGGGTGTGAGCGGGCCGATCTCGGGTCTCACGCTCGCGGCGACCGGCGCCGACGCCGGGCAGGACGTGCAGCCCCTGGGCGCCGCGAAGACTGTCCTGCGCGGCGAGGCCATCACCGGTTTCGGTGCGAAGGTGGTCGACGCATCCGGCAACGGCGTCTCCGGCGCCGACGTGGTGTTCACGATCTCGGGCGCCGCGTTCGCCGGGGGAGCGAGCACGGCAACCGTCTCGAGCAACGCCGCCGGCATCGCCGTCGCACCGGGTGCGACCGCCGCGACGGCCGGAACCGTGACGATCACCGCCGCGTTCCGCGACCGCACGACGACGCTGCCTCAGATCACCGTGGTGGACCCGGTCGCGACGCTGACGGCCGATGTGAAGGTCACGCCGGCCGTGGTCTCGGGCAAGGCCGTGCTCACGGTCGCGGTGACGAACACCGGGTCCACGGCGACCGACGTGAAGATCGCCACGAAGTACGGCACCAGGACCTACCCGGCGGTCGCGCCCGGCGCGACGGTGTCGTACGGGTTCAGCACGATGCTGGCCTCGATCCCCGCGGGTACCGCGACGGTCACCCTGACGAGCGGATCCGGCATGGCCACGATCCCGACGCCCTACCCGGCCGCGCGATGAGCACCGGCACCGGATCCCGCCCGCGGCGCACCCGACACCGCGGAGACACCCACGCAGGAGGCAGCACCATGACGACGCAGATCACGACGATGGCCGGAGGCGAGGGCATGGGGGGCGACCTCGGCTGGACCCGGCGACGCACCCTCGTCGCCGGCGCCTGGTCGGTGCCGGTCATCGCGGCGGCGGTCGCGCTGCCGCAGGCCACGGCCTCGGCCGCGATCACGATCGACCTCCTCGGCGCCGTGGACGACGCGCAGACCTACCCGTTCTCGGCCGCGGGGGACACCGCGCCGCTGATCTTCCAGGTGGCGGGCTCCGGCCCGATCCCGGCGGACGGCACGGCGGAGCTCGTGAACGCCGGCGGGATCGCGTCGTGGGACGAGTCCGTCCTCCTGCAGGGCGCTCTGGCCTCCGCCCCGATCGACACCGACGGCACCCTGATCCTGCCGATCGTGGCGCTCACCGCGGGCAGCTTCCCGGTGTTGGTGCACGTGGGGTCGGTGAGCCGCACTTTCATGGTCACGCTGGAGCAGGCGTGATCCGCACCCGTGCCCGCCGGGCAGAGGTGACCGGGCTCGCGCTGCTGGCGGGGCTCCTTCCGGCGCTGCTGACCGGATGCACCGCGAGCGGTCCTGGCGCGGCGAACCCCTCGTCCTCGTCCTCCGCCGAGGTCGCGGCCGAACAGCACGGCCCGGCGATCCGGCTCGTCTCCCCGGACGGTGCGGTGCACCTCGGCGACGAGGTGCGGGTGGTCATCCGCGCGACCGACGACGGTGCGCCCGTCACGGGCCGCGATGCGACCTTCGAGGTGGTCTCCGGGCCGGCGACGTACCCGGGTGGCTTCGAGACCTCGGCCACGGATTCCGACGGCGTGGCGAGCTCGCTCGGCCTGCACACGGAGGGCGCGGGGCGGGTGACGATCAGGATCGCCGTCGGAGAGGTCAGCAGTGATCTGACGATCGACGTCGCCGGCTCCTGAACCGAACTTCGAACGGCGGGAATGCGCCGGCTGGGAGAACCCGATGCGTGCGCTGTGAGGCTGGCTCCGACGGCCCGGACCCTCTCGCGTCGCTCCGCCGCCCGGGAATAGCATCGCCCTCGGTCACCGGCGACCGCCGACGACCGAACCTGATGTCTGGAGATCCCGGATGCGTAGAAGAGTCCTCGGCGTGACCCTCGCGGTCGTCGCCACCGTCGCCGCCACCTTTGCCGGAGCAGGCGCCGCGAGCGCCGCGCCGCCGCCCCCGAGCCCCATCCCGAACTCGACACCGGGATGGCTCAGTCACGCGACCAAGGGAGGACCGGCGAACGGCGCGGTGAGCGCCCGGGTGTACCTGGCGCCGTCCGGCGGCATGGACGCTCTGGCAGCGCTCGCGACCGCGGTCTCGACGCCCGGATCCGCGCAGTACCGGAAGTTCCTCTCGGCAGATCAGTACCACGCGACCTTCGACGCTCCTCAGGCGACGGTCGACGCGGTCACATCCTGGCTGCAGGGTGCGGGGCTGAAGACCACGGTCGATCCGAGTCACCGTTATGTGGACGTCAAGGGCGGCGTGGGCAACGCGAACAAGGCGTTCGGCGTGACGATCTCGAACTACACGCATGACGGGCTCACCGTGCAGTCGCCCGACGGCGCCGCGACCACCCCCGGGGCCCTCGCGGGCGCGGTCATCGCCGTGGACGGCCTGGACACGACCCCGTCGCTCGTCGAGCCGAAGACGCAGAAGCCGGCCCCGCCGGACGGCGGATTCCGCAACTCGCCGATCTGCGGCACGACCTACGGATCCGCGAACCCCGGCAACCTCGCGACGCCGGACGGCACGGTGCTCCCGGCCTTCGACGGCAAGACGCTGCCGTACTCGCCGTGCGGTTACACCGGTCCGCAGCTGCGCAATGCCTACGAAGCCGGCCTCACGGGCGGATACGACGGCACCGGCGTGACGGTCGCGATCACCGATGCCTACGCCTCGCCCACGGTCGAGGCCGACGCGAACAAGTACGCGACGGACACGGGTGACAAGCCGTTCGCCGCCGGCCAGTTCTCGCAGAACGTGCCGAACGCGTACACGAACGTGAACAGCAACAAGTCCAACCACCAGTGCGGGATGGCCGGYTGGTACGGCGAGGAGACGCTCGACGTCGAGGCCGTGCACGCCATGGCTCCGGGCGCGAACATCCGCTACTACGCGGGTAAGAGCTGCATGGATCCGGATCTGCTCGACACCTTCACGCGCATCAACGACGAGAACGTCGCGAACATCGTGACGAACTCGTGGGGCGGCGCGGGCGATGTCGTGAAGCCGTCGCTGCTGCTCGCCTACCAGACCGCGTTCCTGCAGGGCGCGACCCAGGGCATCAGCTACGTCTTCTCCAGCGGCGACGACGGCGACGAGGCCGCACGCCTCGGCTCGGCGCAGACCGACTACCCCGCTTCGGATCCGTATGTCACGGCCGTCGGCGGCACGTCGACCGCGATCACGGATGCGGGCCTCACCGGCGAGACCGGCTGGCAGACGTCGAAGTACGTGCTGCAGGACGGCGCCTGGACGCTGAGCACCGACTTCCTGTACGGCGGAGGCGGCGGCTACTCGTCGAACATCGCCGAGCCGCAGTACCAGAAGGACGCCGGTATCGTCAGCCCCAACGGCGGGCGCGCGGTGCCGGACGTCTCGATGGACGGCGACCCCACCACGGGCATGCTCGTCGGTCAGACGCAGACCTTCACCGGCGCTGCCGCGTACGACACGTACCGGATCGGCGGCACGAGCCTCGCGTCGCCGCTGTTCGCCGGCATCACGGCGCTGAAGATCCAGGCGAACGGCGGCATCGGCTTCGGTCTGCTGAACCCGATGATCTACGGCGCCCACGGCCGGGGCTTCCACGACGTCACCGGAGCGGGCATCGACGAGGGTGCGATCCGCGTCGACTACGCCAACGGCCTCGACGCGACCGGCGGCTACGTCTACTCGGTGCGCACGTTCAACGGCGCTACCTCCACCCAGACCGTCGGCACGGGCTGGGACACCGAGACCGGCTGGGGCAGCGCCCGCGCCGGCTGGGTGCAGTAACCCCTCACACCAGAACGCTGAACGAGGCGCGGTTTCCCCCGGGAAGCCGCGCCTCGTCTCTTCCCACAGGGGCGTTGAGCGACACTTCGACTCGCTGCGCTCGCTCAGTGCGGGTCTCCGCGAGACGAAACGCGGCGCCCTTGCGAGAGCACCGCGTTTCGTCTCGGTCGCCTTCGGCGTCCTCGCTCAACGACCGGAAAGCGCGGCCTCAACGACCGCGATTGCTCCGCACCACATAGCGGTGCTCCGGGCGGCCGGTGCTGCCGTAGCGCAGCTCGAGGCGCACGAGGCCGGATTGCTCGAGCTGCGTGAGTGCGCGCTGCGCCGTCGTGCGGCTGATGCCGATCGCCGTCGCGATCTCCTGCGCAGACACGTCGGTGCGTCGCGCGGCCACCGCGTCGAGCACGGCCTGGAGGGTGGGGGCGAGCCGGCGTCCTTCCTCGGGCGCGGCCGTGGACGCAGGCGCCGGGCGCAGCAGGTCGAAGAGCCGGTTCACATCGTCCTGGGTGGCCGCCTCGCCGAGCGCCGCGATCCGCTCCTGCGCGTTCCGGAACGCGGTGAGGCGCTCGGCCAGCTCGGCGAACCCGAACGGCTTCACGAGGTAGTGCAGCGCGCCGAGCTGCACGGCCCGCCGCACGGTGGCGAGGTCGTTCGCGGCGGAGATCACGATCACCGCGGGCGCAGTCCCTGAGCCCGTCGAAGGATCCGGATCCGCGAGCAGCTGCCGCACGACGTCGAGTCCGTCGCCGTCGGGGAGGTAGACGTCCATCAGCACCAGGTCGGGACGCAGCTCCCGCGCCTGCCGCAATGCCTCGGCGGCGGATCCGGCCTGTCCCACCACGCGGAAGCCGGGCACGGCTTCGACGAAACCGACGTGCACGCTCGCGACGCGGAAATCATCGTCGACGACCAGGACAGTGGATTCAGGGGCGGTCATCGCGACCCTCCGGACTCGGTCGTTGAGCGAGCGATGGTCGTTGAGCGAGCCGTAGGCGAGTCGAAACGCAGAGACGAAACGCGGTGATCTCGGGGAGGCGACGTTTCGTCTCGCTCTGCGTTTCGTCTCGGTCGCTGCGCGTCCTCGCTCAACGACCGTTCGGCGTCCTCGCTCAACGACCCCGAGGCGGACTCGGCGGGGCGGGGGATCACCACGGTGAACGCGGCCCCGCCATCGCTCGCCACCGACACCGTGCCGCCCAGCCGGGAGGCGGTCGTGTGCACGAGCGACAGGCCCAGCCCGCCATGCCGCGCCAGCGAGCCGCGCTTGGTCGTGTAGCCGCTCTCGAAGATGCGCGGCACGGAGCCATCCGGCACACCGGGCCCGTTGTCGGCGACGCGCACGGTCAAGGCCTCGGGGGTCTCCACGATCGTGACGGTCACGCGGCGCGGGGCGGGGGAGTCGGCCAGAGCGTCGAACGCGTTGTCGATGAGGTTGCCCAGGATGGTGACGAGCGCCGGCAGCCGATCGGACGCGGATCCGAGATCCGTCTCGGGCGCGATCGTCAGGTCGATGCCGCGCTCGTTCGCCTCGGCGGCCTTGCCGAGCAGCAGGCCCACGATCATGGGCGCGCCCACGTGCGTGCGCAGGGTGCGGTCGAGATCGGCCGAGGTGCCGCGGATCTCGTTGAGATACTGCAGCGCCTCCTCGGTGCGCCCCAGCTCGAGCAGCCCTGCCACCGCGTGCATGCGGTTCGAGAACTCGTGCTGCTGGGCGCGGATCGACTCGGCGAAGCTGCGCTCGCCGTCGAGCTCCTGGGTGAGCCCGGTCACCTCGGTGCGGTCCTGCAGGGTGAGCACGGCGCCGTGCGGCCGGCCGGCGAGCGTGACCGGCATGCGGTTGAGCACGAGCACGCCCGCGTCGGTCACGGCGATCGCGTCCTTGACCTCGGTCGTGCCGGTGAGCGCCTCGCGGATCGGGCTCTGCACGAGCACGTCGTCCAGGCGGCGCCCGCGGGCTCCCTCGGGCAGGCGCAGCAGGCGCTGGGCCTCGTCGTTCACGACCGTGATCCGCCCGGCGGGATCGATCGCGATCACGCCCTCCCGGATGCCGTGCAGCGTCGCCTCGCGCTCCTGCAGCAGCCGGGCGATCTCGTCGAGCTCGAGCCCGAACGTGCGGCGCTTCAGCAGCGCCGCGAGCCCGAACGACACCGCCGTGCCGATCGCGAACGCCAGCACGATCCAGGTCGCGTATATCGGCAGCTGTCCGAGCAGCTCCGCTGCGACGCTCGACTCCCTGATGCCGACCGACACCTCGCCGATGACCGTGCGCGTGGAGCCCTCGAACACCGGCACGCGCGCGTTCGCGGTCGTGCCGGTCGCGCCGACGTCGGTGCTGCGGTGCACCGCGCCGTCGCGCGCCACGACGTCCTCCGACACCTTCTGCCCCACGAGGTCGGGGTTCGGGTGCGAGTGCCGCACGCGATCCATGTCGATGACCACCACGTAGGCGGCACCCGTGCGCTGCTCGGTCGCGGTGGCGAGCTGCTGCACGTCGCCGTCGCACGTGGAGCCTCCGGAGGAGAGGCAGTGCTGCACGGCCGTCATCTCGGCGAAGGTCTGCGCGATGTCCGCGGCGCGGTCCTGGTAGTCGCTGGTGAGGTTGGCGCGCGCGGTGACSGCGAACAGCACGAACCCGATCAGCAGGGAGGCGCTGAGGATCGCGACCTGAGCCAGCAGGATCAGGCWCGACAGTCTTCGGATCCGTCGTCGCATCACACCGGATTCTCTCACCGCAGCCTCGGCGCCGGCCGTGCGCAGAACGCCCAAAAGGTGCGGCAACGCCCGAAACGTCGGGCAACGCTCGCAAGCGCGACAGCGAGGTGGACCGGCGGCGAACATCGATCCATCGCCCGGCGTCGTCGCCGCGGCGAGCAGACACAGACAGAGAGGTCTTCGTGCCATGAGCGACACACGTTCCCCGGGTGCCGGCCGCACCCTCGATGCCAGCGGACCCGCCGCCGGCATCGAGATCGTCGGCCTCACCAAGCGCTTCCTCACCCCGAAGGGCGACACCTTCACCGCGATCCGCGACGTGACGCTGACCGTCGAACCGGGGCAGTTCTGCGCGATCGTCGGACCGACCGGCTGCGGCAAGTCGACCACGCTCGCGCAGGTGTCCGGCCTCGAGAAGCCGTCGGCCGGATCCGTGAGCGTCGGCGGCCGCATCGTCGACGGCATCACGCAGGGCGTCAGCTACATGTTCCAGGCGGACTCGCTGTTCCCCTGGAAGACCGTGCTGAACAACGTCATGGTCGGCCCGGTGCTCACCGGCATGCCGAAGAAGGAGGCCACGGTGCTGGCCCTCGACTGGCTGCGCCGCGTCGGCCTCGCCGGCTTCGAGGACCGCTACCCGCACCAGCTCTCCGGCGGCATGCGCAAGCGCGTCGCGATGGCGGCGGCGCTCATCAACCGACCGCGGATCCTGCTCATGGACGAACCGTTCGGGGCGCTCGACGTGCAGACCAAGGCGATCATGCAGACCGAGCTGCTGCAGCTCTGGGAAGAGCTGCGGCCCTCGGTGCTGTTCATCACGCACGACCTGGACGAGGCCGTCGCGCTCGCCGACCGGGTGGTCATCATGACCTCCAGCCCGGGCACCGTGAAGAACGTGTTCGACATCGACCTGCCCCGCCCCCGCGGCGACGTGCAGCAGATCCGGCACGAGGGCCGCTTCCTCGAGCTGCAGGGTCAGATCTGGGAGTCCCTGCGCGAAGAGGTCGACCGGGCGTACGCCCAGACCGCGGCGGTGGCAGCATGACCGCCGCGACCGTGCGCGCGTCCGCAGCAGACGCCACCGGACGCCCCTACACGAGCCCGCTGAGCGCACCCGAGCAGAGCGAGGCCGAACTGCAGGCCGCGGGACGTCGCGCTCGCCGCCGCCACACCGTCTGGGTGTGGGTCGGCCGGATCGGGCTCGCCGTCGTCGTCATCGGCGGCTGGCAGCTGTTCACGGCCATGGGCTGGGTGGACAAGTTCTTCTTCGGCCAGCCCTCCGCGGTGTGGGACAGCCTGGTGCACCTGTTCACCGTGGGTACGGCTTTCGGATCCATCTGGGAGAACCTCTGGGTCACGGTGCAGGAGGCGCTGCTGGGCTTCGCGGTCGGCACGCTCGCCGGCATGATCGCCGGCATCCTGCTCGGCAGCAACCGGTATCTGGCCGAGGTGTGCGGTCCGTACATCAAGATCATCAACGCGATCCCGCGCATCGTGCTCGGCTCGATCTTCATCGTCGCGTTCGGTCTCGGAATGCCCGCCAAGGTGCTCCTGGCCGCGGTGCTGGTGTTCTTCGCCGTCTTCTTCAACGCCTTCCAGGGCGTGCGGGAAGTGGATCCGAACCTCGTCTCGAACGTGCGGGTGCTCGGGGCATCGCCCCTGCAGGTCGCCCGTCACGTCACGATCCCCTCCGCGATGACGTGGATCATCGCGAGCCTGCACACCGCGTTCGGCTTCGCCATCATCGGAGCGCTGGTGGCAGAGGTGCTCGGCGCGCAGCGCGGCATCGGCCTCATCATCAGCCAGGCCCAGGGATCCTTCGACCCCAACACGGTGTTCGCCTGCATGGTCATCATCGCCGTCTTCACCCTCGTCGCCGAGTACCTGATCTCGCTGCTCGAGAAGCGGGTGCTGCGCTGGCGCCCGCCGACGCGGTCCGAAGCCTCGTCGATCTGAACTCCCTCCCTCGCAATCCCTCCTCACCAGGAACGCCGGCCCGATCGGCGCAACGAAAGGAAACCCACATGAACAAGCGCGGCATCGTCGCCGTCGCGGCGGCCGGAGCACTGATGCTCGGTCTCGCAGGCTGCAGTGGCGGCACATCCGGATCCTCCGGATCCAGCACCACGGCGGCCGGCAACGGCACCCCTGAGACCGTGAAGATCATGGTCGGCGGCATCGACAAGCAGATCTATCTGCCGTACAAGCTCGCCGACCAGCTCGGCTTCTACAAGAAGTTCGGCGTGAACGTCGAGCTCTCCACGGAGCAGAACGGCGGCGTCGGCGCCGAGGACGCGATGATCTCCGGCCAGGTCGACTTCGCGGGCGCCTGGTACAACCACACGATCGAGCTGCAGCCGAAGGGCAAGGAGGTCATCGAYGTCGTGCAGCTCTCCGGCGCCCCCGGCGAGCGCCTGATGTGCACCGACAAGAGCGGCGTGAAGAGCGCGTCCGACATCAAGGGCAAGAACATGGGCGTCACCGACCTGGGCTCGGGCACCGACAAGCTCACCCAGTTCATCGCGCACAAGGGCGGGGTGTCCACGAGCGACTACCAGACCGTCGCCGTGCACGCCGGCGCGACGGCGATCGCCGCGCTCAAGCAGGGCTCCGCGGACTGCGCGATGACCACGCAGCCGACCGTGACGGCGCTCACCTCGCAGAACGTCGCGCACTCCGTCGTCGACCTCGCCAGCACCGAGGGCGCGCAGAAGGCGCTCGGCGGGGCGTGGCCCGCGGCCGGCCTCATCGGCAACGCGTCCTACGTGAACAAGCACAAGGACGCCACGCAGCGGGTCGTCAACGCCCTGGTCGCSACSATGCACTGGATCGACGAGCACTCCGCSGCSGACATCGCGAACAAGCTGCCCGCCGAGTACGTCAACAACTCCACGATCACCAAGGACCAGTACATCGCCGGTCTCACCACCGACAAGGGCCAGTTCCTGCCCGACGGCATCATGCCCGCCGGCGGCCCGAAGACGGTGCTCGACATGGAGAAGCAGCTCGGCCTGGACACCTCCAAGATCGACCTGAGCAAGACGTTCACGAACGAGTACGCGCAGAAGGCCAACAAGGACGCCGGCACGAAGGTGACSACSAAGGCGGCCGGWTCCGACGGCTGAKCCGGATCCGACTCCTCCACACGGCTGAACAAGGATGCCGGGCGCTCCCCACATGGGGCGCCCGGCATCTTCGCGTGGATCGCGGGTCCTCGCGGGATCCGGCCCAGTGCGCACACTCGGCGCGGCGATTCGACTGAACCGGCAGATCGAGGCCGCGATGTCGTCGTCCGTTCACGCGCTGTTCGGGAGCCTTTGCTGATCTCGAAAGCGACAGCCGATCCTCGGACAGCAAAGGACCATCGTGATCTCTCGACGCTCACTCATCACCTCCGGCGCCGCCGCCGGGGCGCTCCTCGCCGTGGAGTCGGCCGCATCGGCCTCGGCGCGGCTGCTGCCCGCCGGTAACGGCAACGGCACGGGGCCGGGCAACGGCAACGGACAGGGCAACAACGGAAACGGAAACGGCAACGGTGGCGGATCCGTCACCACCTTCAACGTCATCAGCGACATCCAGGGCGATCTCGCCGACTTCGCGGTGGCGTTGCAGGACATCGCGCAGATCAACCCGGGCGGCAAGGGCATCGCGATCGCCGGAGACATCACCCCGCGCGGCTACGACTTCGAATACGCACAGGTGAGCAAGGTGCTCGCCGCGAACCCCGCGCCGAAGTCGCTCGCGTGGGCGATCGGCAACCACGAGTTCTACGTGCCGAAGTACTCCGACCCGAACACGCTCGCCCAGGCCACCTGGCCGAACGGCACCACGGAGGATTCGCTCTTCAAGAGCTTCTACAACTTCGCCGGTCGCAGMACGATCTACAACGAGCAGGTCTTCGGCGACGTGCCCGTGCTGATGATCGGCACCGAGAAGTACATGCACTACCACGACGCCACCCTCTGGGATGAGGTGTGGATGAGCGATGCGCAGTTCGCCTGGCTCGAGGACAGGCTCTGGTACTGGCGCGACCGCAAGCGCCCCGTCATGGTGATCAGCCACCACCCGCTGCCGAACACGGTCTCGGGCTCGCGGAACAAGCTCTACATGTCCGACTACCTGCAGACCGACCGTGTGCTGGAACTGCTGGGTCGCCACCCCGACGTGTTCCTGTTCACCGGGCACACGCACTGGGATCTGGCGCTCTCCGACTGGTACGCGCGCCGGATCGTCGCGGGCACGGGCAACCTCGACGGCTTCAACGTGGTGAACACGGGCGCCATCCAGACCGGCTGGACCGACAACGGCTCGGGCGGCGAGTCCGTCGTGCCCGGCGGGTTCAACCAGGGCCTCCAGGTCGAGGTCGGCGCCACCTCCGTGACGATCAAGGCGCGCGACTTCCAGCGCAAGGAGTGGATGAAGCAGATCCGGATCCCGCTGTCCGCGCAGTGGTCCTGACCCACAGCTGACGAAGGGCCGGATGATCCCCGAGCGGATCTCCGGCCCATCGTCATGCGCGTTCTGTTCAATCGCCTGCCCGGTGGTCCTTTCTATCGTCGGAGTCATCCACGAGCAGGAGGTTCGATCATGAGCAAGGTCATCTGCGGTCTGTCCGTCTCCGTCGACGGATTCATCACGGGCCGCGATCCGCGACCAGGGCACGGACTCGGCGACGGCGGGGTGCTGTTCGACTGGTACGGCAGCGGCGACGTGCCGAGCACCGTGTTCGCCGGGTTTCGGCTGTCCGCTCCGAGCGCGCGAGTGTTCGATGCACTCGCGTCGCGCGTCGGCGCGAGCCTGGCCGGGCGCACCACGTACTCCGACTCCGATGACTTCGCCGGCGGGGCACCGCATCCCACTGCTCCGCTCGTCGTGCTGTCGCATGAGGCATTCCCGCCGGCGAACGCGCGTCAGACCATCGTGAGCACGGGACTCGCCGATGCCGTGGACACGGCGAAGGCCCTCGCCGACGGCAAGGACGTGGGGCTCATGGGCGGTGTGCTCGCCACGGAGGCGCTCAAGGCCGGGCTCGTCGACGAGCTCATCCTGCACCAGGTGCCCGTGCTGCTGGGCGCCGGCCGTCGCTTCTTTTACGAGCTTCCGCAGCACATCGCGCTGCGGATCCACGAGGTGGTGGCCGCACCCGACGTCACGCACTTGCACTATCTCGTCGAGCACGCCGGACGTGCCGCGGTGGGGGAGGACGCGCGATGATTCTCGTCACCGGTGGGCTCGGGATGATCGGCGCGCACACCGCGGCCGCGCTGGCCGACCTCGGTGAGGAGGTGGTGATCACGGCGCACCGGCGCTCTGACGTTCCCTCTTTCCTTGCCGGCCGGGTCCGCGTTGAGACCCTGGACGTGGCCGACCGAGACGCTTTCCTCGCGCTCGGCGACCGGTACAGCATCGGCGGCGTCGTGCATCTCGCCGGCAGCATTCCGGAACCGGATCCGATCCCTTATTTCCGGCGCGATTCAGCGGCGTTGTTCACCGCGCTCGAGGCGGCGCGGACCTGGGGCGTCGACCGCTTCGCCGTCGCCGGCAGCATCAGCTCCTACGAGGGCCGAGGCGAGCGACCATGGACGGAGGACCTCGCGTTGCCGCTCGCCGTGCCCCCGCATCCGATCGCGGCGTTCAAGAAGGCGGTCGAGCCGTTGACCCTGTTCGCCCTCGCGGGGACGGGTGTGCAGCCGGTGCTGCTGCGGATCGGCAGCACGTGGGGGCCGCTGATGGATCCGGAATCGCCGTTCAACCCGGTGCCGTCGACCGTGAGCGCCGTGCTGCGCGGCGAGCGTCCGCGCCCGCTGCCCGCCGGCGCCGGGGACTTCGGCTACGCGCCGGATTCTGGTCGCGCGATCGCGCTGCTCATGACGGCGCCCTCGCTCGCGCACACCGCGTACAACGTGTCGAGCGGCGTTCCGTTCACCGCTCGCCAGCTCGTCGACGCGCTGAACGCCGCGCTGCCCGGAGCGGGGATCGAGTCGACCGCACCGGCGGCGACAGTGGAGGACGCGCCGTACCTCGACGTCACCCGGATGCGCACGGAGACCGGCTTCGAGCCTGCGTTCGATCTGTCCGGCGCGGTCGCGCACTACGTCGAGTGGCGGCGCGAGAACGCCCGCTGACCGGGGATCCATTGATCCTTGCTTAAATTACTCAATTGAGTAATTATGAATCCATGACACCGACGCGCAGTTACCGCACGACGCAGGAGCGCCGCGCCGAGATCATCGAGGCGACGATGCGGGTGCTCGCGGAGCAGGGATTCGCGGCCGCGTCGTTCGCCCGGATCCGGGAGGCCGCCGAGCTCAGCAGCACTCGCATGATCTCGTATCACTTCGCCGACAAGGCCGCGCTCATGGGCGCGCTCGTCGAGCACATCGTGCAGCAGGCTGCCGCCGTCATGGTCCCCGCGACGGAGGCGGAGCCGACGTGGGCGGGCAAGCTCGCGGCGTACCTCAGGTCCAACCTGCGCTTCCTCGCCGACAACCGGCTGGCCGCGCGCGCCGTGATCGAGGTCATCCGCAACGCCCCGCGGGCGGACAACGGCCTTCGTGAGGACACGTCGGCGCTGCTGCTCTCGCTGCTTCTCGCGCAGGGGCAGGAGGCGGGCGAGTTCCGCGTCTTCGACACGCTGGTGGTGGCGCGCTCCATCCGCGCCACCATCGACGCATTCGCGATGACCATGCCGTCCGAGGAGGCGGCGACCGCGGTGGCGATCGACGAGATCGTCGCCCTGTATCACCGGGCCACTCGCCCGGAAGGAGGAGCTTGATCATGACTCTCACCGTCGACCGCCTCGCTGCGGTCCGCCCGACCCTCGACACCGTGCGCCGGCTGTGGTGGCTGTGCGCCGCGGTGTCGGTGATCGCTCTGGCCGCCGCGGCGGTCCTTGCGATCGTCGACCCCGCCGAGGTGAATTGGGTGGTGTGGCTGCGCGGATCGGTCGTCGCGGTGGCGAGCCTCGTGTTCGTCGTCGTGACGAGGGCGGCGGCGCGCGGCAGCCGTCGGGCCTTCACGCGGATGCGGTGGATCTCGATCATCGCGCCGATCGGGATCGGCCTGATCATCGTCTCGCCGGACTCGGGGTACCCGATCTGGATGAAGATCGAGCAGGGGCTCATCGGGATCCTGATCGTCGCGATCGCCGTTCTGCTGAACCGCCGCCCGACGCGAGCGGCGTTCCCCAAGGAGAACTGAGGCGCGATGGCCGACACCTACCGCGAGCGGGCGCCGAGTGCGGCGCTCGCCGGGGTAGTGCGCACGATCTGGGTGCAGCACGTCGGCGACGCGCCCGCCGTCCACCGTCATCTGCCCACCGGTGGGGTGGAGATCCACGTGGCGGTCGGCGGGCCGGCGCGGCTGCTCGGCCCGCTCACGGGGCATCGGCTCGAGGTCATCCCGCCGGGCACCACGATCCTCGGCGTGCGGTTCCGCCCGGGCGGTGCACCGCCGCTGCCGATGCCGTTCGAGGAGCTCGTCGACCAGAGCGTGCCCCTTGTGGAAGTGTGGGGCGACCTTGCCGAACGTCTGCTCGACGATGTCGCCGCGTCCAGCGCCGTCGACCGAGGGATCGCTCTGCTCGAGGCGTTCCTGCTGCAGCGATTCCGGGTCGGCAGGGCGGCTGATCCTCTGCTGCGCGCCGCGGTCGAGGCGCTGATGCCCTGGCGTCCGGTCGAGGTCGGCGCGGTCGCCGCAGACGTGGGGCTGTCGGAGAGTCAGCTGCGGCGGCGTTCGCTGAGCGTGGTCGGGCTCAGCCCCAAGGTGCTGCAGCGCACCCTTCGGTTCCAGGGGTTCCTCGCCCTCGCCCAGGCTGGCGCGACGCCCAGCGGACGCGTCGGCGTCGACGGCATTGCCGGCCTGGCGGTGGACGCCGGGTATGCGGACCAGGCGCATTTGAGCCGAGAGTGCCTTCGCCTCACCGGGCAGACGCCCCGCGAGCTGCTGCACGGCGACGTCGAACGCTGCGCCTGCGGACACGACCACTCCGCGTCGTACCGTCCGTTCCTCGCCGGGCGGTTCGGCGGTGTCCGTGCGGTGAATGCGTGAGCAGTGCATTGTTCGCTATTTAGCTCAGGTGCTAGATTGCGCTCATGAGCGAAGCGGAGAACAGCGCGTTCGAGGCACTGGCCCATCCGACCCGGCGACAGATCCTGCAGGATCTGAAGGATGGGGAGCAGGCGGCAGGGGAGATCGCGGCGCGGTTCGCGGTGAGCGGTCCGACGATCTCCCGGCATCTGCGGATCCTCCGGGGTGCCGGCCTGATCGTCGAACGGCGTGACGCGAACCGGATCCTCTACTCCCTCGCCGGCGACAGGCTCGCCCTGTCGATCGGCGACTTCCTGTCCACGGTCTGCCCCGAACAGATCGTGCTGCGGGAGGTGCGAAAGCGGCGCCCGTCCGATGGTGATCCCGGCGGCACCGGCGAGCACTCGGCGGTGACGGCGTGAGTGTCGTGCCCGGAGTGAAGGCGCACCTGCGCCGCCGCCTGCTCGTGAGCTACCGGCTCGATCCCGACATCGCACGGACGCTCGTGCCCGCACCGCTGCGCCCGCAGCTGATCGACGGGCAGGCCATCGGAGGCTTCTGCGTGCTCGGGCTCGACGCGATCCGGCCTCGCTGGTTCTCGGCACGTCTCGGTCTGCGTTCCGAGAACGCTGCGCATCGGATCGCGGTGGAGTGGGATGAGGGCGACACCGTGTGCACGGGCGTGTTCATCCTGGAGCGCCACAGCTCGGCCTGGCATCCGGTGCTGTTCGGAGGCCGGCTGTTCCCCGGGGTGCACCGCCGCGCGCGATTCGCCGTCGACGAGCACGGTGGCCGCTACGCCATGGGCATGGACGCCTCGGGGGAGCATCTCGATGCGGACGTCGAGGTCGGCGGTGCCTGGACGAGCGCCTTCTTCGGCTCGGTGGACGAGGCGTCGGCGTTCTACCGCTCCGGGCGGATCGGCTGGTCGCTCGGTCACGACGGTCGCACCCTGGAGGCGGTCGCGCTCGCCGCGGAGGAATGGGCGGTGGAGGCGGCCCAGGCGCACAGCGTGCACTCGTCGTTCTTCGATGCGCTGCCGCGAGGGTCGGCCGTGCTCGATCACGTCGTGGTCATGCGCGATCTCGACATCACGATGGAGGCTCCGGCGACCGCCGTCGGAGCGTCGCGGCCGCTCGCGGTCTGAGCCGTTCCCTCCGGACGTCGCCCGCGGGACGCTCATGCGAAAGGCCGCCGGCATCGCAGCGCCGGCGGCCTTTCGCGTTTTGCTCTCAGTGTCGTGAGACGGCGGGATCCACGGATCTGGTCTGCTGTGCTAGGCGCGAGCGGTCGTCCGCGTCGAGGGCGCGCAGATCCGCCCCCTTCGTCTCGCGGGCGGCGGCCACGGCGACCAGCGTGATCGCGCAGGCGATCGCCACGTAGATCGCGACCGGCACGCTCGACTTGTACTGCGCGAGCAGGCTCGTTGCGATGATCGGCGCCAGCGAACCGGCGAAGATCGACGTGACCTGGTAGCCGAGGCTGACGCCGGAGTACCGCATCCGGGTGGGGAACATCTCCGCCATGATCGCGGGCTGACCCGCGTACATCGCGGCGTGGAAGACGAGGCCGAGAGCGATGGCCGCCCAGATGACGATCGGGTTGGCGGTGGCCATCATCGGGAAGGCGAAGAAGCCCCAGGCGGCTCCGAGCACGGCGCCTGCCGCGTACACCGGCTTGCGACCCCAGCGGTCGGAAAGCCGCCCGAACAGCGGGATCACGAGGAAATGAACGACGTGCGCTCCGGCCAGGATGAGC
Organism: Microbacterium sp. 01T413_2; assembly: GCF_056398985.1. Taxonomy (NCBI): domain Bacteria; kingdom Bacillati; phylum Actinomycetota; class Actinomycetes; order Micrococcales; family Microbacteriaceae; genus Microbacterium; species Microbacterium sp. 01T413_2. Next base: position 46,848 of record NZ_JBFTQL010000018.1, on the reverse strand, counting down.
AGCGTCGCCGACGTCGCCTCCTTGACGGTCTGCGTGAGGTAGACGATCGAGAAGGTGACCACCACGTAGTAGAGGATGTTCTCCGCGACGCGCAGTCCCATCGCCACGAGCACGCCGCGGGGGTAGCGGCGCACGACCTCGAGGGGTCCGAAGCTCTGGGAGGCCTCCTGCTCCTGCGCCGCCTTCATCTCCAGGAAGATGGGGGCCTCGGTGACCTTGGTACGGATGTACCAGCCGATGAGCACGATCACGGCCGAGAGCCAGAACGCGATGCGCCAGCCCCAACCGAGGAATGCGTCCTGCGGCAGCGTCGCGGACAGTGCGAAGAGCACGAGCGTGGCGAGCAGGTTGCCGACCGGCACCGCGGCCTGCGGCCAGCTCGCCCAGAAACCGCGCCGCTCGCGCGGGCTGTGCTCGGCGACGAGCAGCACGGCGCCGCCCCATTCGCCGCCGATCGCGAAGCCCTGCGCGAATCGGAGCAGCACCAGCAGGACCGGTGCGAGGTACCCGACCTGGGCGAAGCCCGGCAGGCAGCCGATGAGGAACGTCGCGGCGCCGATGATCAGGATGCTGGCCTGCAGCAGCTTCTTGCGCCCGTACTTGTCGCCGAGGTGGCCGAACACGATGCCGCCGAGCGGGCGGGCGATGAAGCCGATCGCGTAAGTGACGAACGCCGCGATGATGCCGCTGAACGGGTCGTCCGACGGCGGGAAGAAGACGGTGCCCAGCACGAGCGTCGACGCCGAGGCGTAGAGGAAGAACTCGTACCATTCGACGACCGTGCCCGCCATGGAGGCGGCCACGACCCGGCGCAGGCCGGTGGGGGATGCGGTCTCGTACGCCATGTGTGCTCCTTTGCACGATCAGAGAGGTCTGTCGGTTCTCCAGCCTGAGACGACTTCGCCATTGCGACAATGCCCATATGCGGCGGATGGAGTGTGCACGAATGCACATGGCTGGCCCGGCGTCGCCCTCGTGCCCGCGAGTGCCCGCGCGCGCTCGCCGTGGCGGCATAGGCTGCCCCCGATGTCCGCCCCTTCCGAGCCGCTCTCCGATGCCGCCGTCCCCGCCTGGCTGCGGGAGCGGGGTGTGCCGGGGATCGTGGATCTGCACGTGCACTTCATGCCGGATCGGGTGCAGCAGAAGGTGTGGGACTTCTTCGACCGCGTGGCAGAGCGCGGTGCGCCGGCGTGGCCGATCCGCTATCGCGGCACGGACGAGGAGCGCGTCGCGCAGCTGCGCGCGATCGGAGTGAACCGGTTCACGACGCTGAGCTACGCGCATCGCCCCGGGATGGCGCAGTGGCTCAACGACTACGCGGCGGAGTTCGCGGCGGCGCATCCCGACGCGATCTCCTCGGCGACGTTCTACCCGGAGCCGGGCGCGGGATCGATCGCGGAGCGCGCCCTGGAACGCGGCGCGAGAGTGTTCAAGATCCATGTGCAGGTCGGCGACTTCTCGCCCCTGGATCCGGTCCTCACCGAGGCGTGGGAGCGCGCCGCGGCAGCGGGCGCGCCGGTCGTCATCCACTGCGGGAACGGACCGCACAAGGGCAGATACACGGGGCTCGATCCCGTGCGCGCTCTCGCCGAGCGGCATCCCTCGCTCGTGCTCGTCATCGCGCATGCGGGGCTTCCGGACTATCTCGGGTTCGCCGAGCTGGCCGCACGGCATCCGAACGTCTACCTCGACACGACGATGGTCGGCACGTCATGCATCGAGCGGATCGCGCTGCTGCCTCCCGGCTACGCGGAGATCATCGCGGGTCTCGGGCCCAAGGTCGTGCTCGGCACCGATTTCCCCTCGATTCCCTACCCCTACGCGCATCAGCTCGAGGTGCTCGACGGCTGGGGGCTGGGCGATCGCTGGCTGACCGACGTGCTCTGGAACACCCCGCGTCGGTTGCTGGGGATGGACGGATCCGGATCCGGGCCGTCCTCGGCGGATCCGTCGCCGATCCCCGCGGGCTGATCGAGAGCGGGCGGCGTGCGGCCTCCGGCGCCGCGCCAGGAGGCTCTCGAGCGCGAGAGGTGCGGCGATGCCGAGGAGGACCAGCGCGAGTCCCGCGAGCTGCCGTCCTTCGAGGATCTCGCCCGCTACGAGCACGCCGAGGAGCACGCCTGTCACCGGGTTGAGCAGGCCGATGAGGCCCACCGTGCCCGCGGGCAGGTGCTTCAGCGCCGCGAACCACGCGACGTTGGCGAGAGCGGTCGCGACCAGGGTGAGATAGCCGTAGGCCGCCAGGCCCGCGCCGTCGACGACGGGCGGCGGGCCCTCGACGACGATCGCGAACGGGATGAGGGCGAGTCCGCCGAAGACGAGCTGCCAGGCGGTGGAGGGCAGGATCCCGACTTCCCCGTTCCAGCGCTTGGCGAGGATGAATCCGACCGATGACATGGCCATCGCGGCGATCGAGGCGATCACGCCCCGCGGGTCGACGGAGGTCGCGGTGCCGAGCAGCATGAGTGCGACGCCGCCGATGCCGACGAAGGCGCCGAATAGTCGCAGGATCCCCGGACGCTCCCGCAGGATCGCCCACGCGGCGACGGCGATCGCGACCGAGGAGGTGGCCATGATCGTCGACGCGATGCTCGTCGGCAGCAGCTGCGCCGCGGCATAGACGAGCACGAAGAAGGCGCCGACGTTGAGGGTTCCGAGAACGGCGGACTTCCACCACCACGAGCCGCGGGGAAGGCGGCGGGCCAGAGTCAGGAGCACGAGTCCGGCGGGAAGAGCGCGGATCGCCGCGCCCCAGACGGGCGCATCGGGCAGCCACTCGCGCGTGACGAAGTAGGTGCTGCCCCAGGCGATCGGCGCGATCATCGCGACGGCGAGCCATCTCCGATTAGTTTCCACGGAAGACACTATAGCTTCCTTGGAAGATATAGTGAAGGGGTGGCGGACATCGATGACCAGGTGACACGGATCCAGCAGGCGTGGCGGCGGGAGCGCCCAGACCTCGACGTGACGCCGATCGGCACGATCGGGCGTCTGCACCGCCTGGCTCTGTCCCTGACCGAGGAGCTCGTCGGGGTCTACCGCCGCCACGGACTCTCCGAGGGCGACTTCGACGTGATGGCGGCGCTGCGCCGTTCCGGGGCGCCGTACGAGGCCAGCCCCACGGACCTCGCCGCCTCGACGATGATCACGAGCGGCGGGATGTCCAAGCGCATCGACAGACTCGAAGGAGCGGGGCTCGTCACCCGCCGGGTCGGATCCGGCGACGCACGGGGCCGCGTCATCGCCCTGACGGCGGAGGGCAAGGCGCTGATCGACGCCGCCTTCGCCGATCATGTCGCGAACGAGCAGCGCCTGCTGGCGATGGTGCCCGCGTCGGAGCGGGCGGCGCTGGAGACGACGCTGGCGGGGTGGCTCGCGCACTTCGAAGCGCGCGACTGACTGGCCCGGCCTTCGGGGCGCTGCGGCTCAGGCGGCGCACTTGGGACTGCTCGGGAGGCGCGTGGATGCGGGGAGGAGCCTGACGTTCCTCCCCGCATGTCCTCCAGTCGGTCCAGGCCGTCCTTCGTGTCGTCCGCAATGGGGTGACGGCGAGCACGAAGTCCGGGCGGGGACTCGATGAGCGTGAGACCTGGGACGACGGCTGCGTTACCCCCGAAGCCGCCTGGAAGTCTGGCGTGAAGCCCTCCGCTCATCGACCCGCCCAGGATGTCAAGGCGCCGCGCCCGCCGGAATGGCCAAAGGTCTAGAGATCGCCTTACTTCTGGCCGAGACTTGCCGTCGCGCGGAGCACCGTCCCAGCCCGTCGGTCCCACTCCGGTTCTCAGACGAGGGGGAACTGCACCTCGAGGATCCAGGCGTGGTGTTCGGAACGGACGGTGAGCTCGCCCCCGAGCTGCTGCGCCCGGGCCGTCATCCGCATGATGCCGTAGCCGCCGGACGGGAGCGCTTCTCGCGAGCCCTTCGCCGCCAGGGGGCTCCGCACGGACATCCGCACCGTGCCGGACGAGACTCTCACGGCGATCTCGACGGCCCCGCGGCCGCCGTGCTTGAGCACGTTGGTGATCGACTCGCGGGCGATGCGCGCGAGTGCCGCGTCGATGACGCGGGGGATGCGGGGGTCCGTAGGGTCCCCGTCCAGGACGAGCGCGGACCCTACGCCGTGCAACTCCGACCTCGCGTTCTCAAGTGCGCCGGCCAGGCTCTCGCGAGGCGGGTCGGCGAGGACCGCAGGACCTTTCGCCTGCTCGACCACCCGGCGCAGATCGCCGAGCGCCTTGTTCGCAGCGTCGCGGATCGTCTGCTGGGACTGTTCGCGGAGCTCTTCGTCGATGGGCTGTTCCAGGACCCGGGTGTACATCGCGATGACGGTGAGATCGTGGGCGATGACGTCGTGCAGTTCGTCCGCGATCCTCTGGCGCTCGGCGAAGGCCGCTTCCTGCTCGGCCTGCTCCTGCGCCCGGAGACTCTCCTGGAGTCGTTGCTCGCGGGCGGATCCCACGGTGAGGAGATACCCGACCGCTCCGGAGACCGTGGCGACGACGAGTGCTGCGGCGACGTTGGTCAGCGTGAGCCCTGGTACCGCGAAGGTCGCAGCCGCCGCGGCGGAAAGCAGGAAGCCGCCGACGAAGGTCACCAGCAGCGGCCTGGTCCCGGTTCGAACCACACAGCCCATGGCGACGGCGAGCGCGACGATCGTCGCGCCCTCGTTGGCGACGGCGAAGGAGACGCACATCGCCGACAGCAGCATGATGACCGCCAGGAGCGGTGACCACACGAAGAGGGCGAACACCGCCGTGAGAGCGAGCTGGAAGACGGAGGAGACGAGATCGTCCGCGGGGGAAACGATTACGAGGACGACGCTGATGGCGACTCCCGCAGCCGTCAGCGCGAGCAGCGTGAGGCGTTCGGCTTTCACCAGCGGCGACGATGCCCACGTGCGGAGCAATCTCCTCATCCGGTTGACCGGAGGCGACGGCTCGGAAGACATGGCCCTCATTATCGTGGGTCGCCCTCTCCGGGCCGTGAAGGTCGCAGGCGAGGTGAGGCGCTGCCCCACCTCGCCTGCGACGCCACCACTAGCTGCAGATGCCGAACGTCTTGCAGAGCCAGTCCCAGATTCCGGAATAGGTCGCAACGATGAACATGGCGCACTTCCTTCGCAGATTGAGCCGGGCGTCGGGTCGCTCGGTCGGGTGTCTGCATGCTGGATCCGTGCGGGAGTGCGCGCATTGGACCATCGGCCAGTGCTGCCAGGACTTCTGTCCAGTCCTTTTCTGACCTTCGGCGAGTACGCGCGCGCGTAGTCTCTGAGGATGACCTCGACGACCGCGTTGATCGCCGATGACGACCCGCTGGTGCGGCGCGCCCTCGCGGTGTTCCTGACCACCGCGGGCATCGACGTCGTGGAGGAATCCCCGGACGGCGCGCACGCGATCGCGGCCGCGCGCCGCCTCCGTCCCGACGTCGCTCTGGTCGACGTGCAGATGCCGGGTGTTGACGGCATCGCGGCCACCGCAGGGATCATCGAGCACTCGCCGGACACGAAGGTGCTGGCGATCACGACGTTCGGGTCGATCGAGTCGATCATGCCCATGCTCCGGGCGGGAGCCGCCGGTTACCTGCTCAAGGACACCGATCCCGAGGACATCGTCGCGGCCGTGCACGGAGTGCTCGCAGGCAACGGCGTCCTGTCTCCGCGGGTCACGACCCGACTGATCGCCTCGATCCGCGAAGCCGCAACGCCGTCGATCGAGCCGCTCGAGGAGTTCGAGGCGCTCTCGGACCGGGAGATCGAGGTGGTCCGCCTTCTCGCTGCGGGTCTTTCCAACGCGGAGATCGCCCTGGAGATGCACGTCTCAGAGGGGACCGTCAAGGCGCATCTCGGCAACATCATCGCGAAGTGGGGCGTCCGCGATCGTGTCCAGGTGCTGATCCGCGCCGCGCGGTCGGGGCTCGTCTCGTTCACCTGAGCGCTCGGCCCTCTGCAACGCCGAGTTGGACCTTCGTCCATTGATGTCTGAACCTTCGTCCTATCGCCGAGAACCGCGCGCTCGAGACGATGGATGCAGGCGCGTTCCCGTTCGCGCCATGTCTGCACGCCTCGACGGGGCCGGTTCCTGGATCCGGTTTCCGCGGCGGGTGTGACGCCATGAGGAGATGACAGATGCCCGACTCTCGCCATCAGCTGAAGGTGGTGACGTTCGCCGCGATCGGTCTCACGGCCGTGCTCGTCCTCGCGGGGACGGCCATGACCGCATATGCGCTCGTCGGCATGGAGCGCGACTCCACATTCTTCACCGCGACCCTCCTGTGGGCACAGGTGTTCCTCATGGCAGGCGTCGTCATCGGCGTGGGGGCCGTCTTCCTGAAACTGATGTGGCCGACGGCGAGTCCCGCGGCATGATGACCGCTCTGAGAAGGGTGCGACTGGCCTGCGGGCTGATCGCGGCCGGAGGCTTCGCGGCCATCGGAGCGAGCCGCCTCGCGGCGCTGCTCACGCACGTGCCGGGCAACGGCTTCCTGGGCGGGGCGGAGCCGGCGGTGTTCATCGTCGCATGCACGCTGCTCGTGGCCGCGGTGATCTCGATCCCCTACCTCCGCGAGACGGCGCACCCCGGTGTGGCCCCGGGATCCGCGACGAAGGAGAGCCCCGTGTCTCGGATCAGCGAGGACAGCCGGCGATGAAGCGGTCCGGAGCGCCTGAGGCCGTCGAACCGGGCGTCCACATCCGCGCACGGCATACGCGATAGGTTTGAGGCGTGTCGAGTCCCGAGTCAGACAGGTCAGGGGTTGACGGTCCCACCGCCAGCCCCCTGAGTCACTGATCACGACGCCCACGATCTGCGTGGGTGGATGTCTGGGCGTGCCCGGAGAGCCGGCCGTGGTGACAAGAAAGAACCCCTTCTTGATCACTCACCTCGGAGTACTGGATGCCTTTTGCTCTCTATCTGCTTGCCCTGGCGGTCTTCGTCATGGGAACTTCGGAATTCATGCTCGCGGGACTGCTTCCCGCGATCGCAACCGAACTCGACGTCTCGGTCGGCACCGCGGGCCTGCTGAACTCTGCGTTCGCAGTGGGCATGGTCGTGGGCGCGCCCGTCATGGCGGCCTCCGCTCGCCGCTGGCCGCCTCGGCTCACGCTGATCGTCTGCCTTCTCGTGTTCGCCGGAAGCCACGTCATCGGTGCGTTGACACCCGTGTTCTCGCTTCTCCTCATCACCCGGGTGCTCAGCGCTCTCGGGAACGCGGGCTTCCTCGCCGTCGCTCTGAGCACCGCGACCACGCTCGTGCCGGGGGACCAGAAGGGACGCGCCCTGTCGATCCTGCTGTCAGGCACGACGATCGCGACCGTCGCCGGCGTCCCCGCAGGGGCTCTGCTCGGCACCGTGCTCGGCTGGCGAGCGACGTTCTGGTCGATCGTCATCCTGTGCATCCCGGCGGTCTTCGGGGTCCTCCGCGGCATCCCGGGCAAGTCCATAACCCCGGGGGCCGCGCCGCGGCTCCGGACAGAGCTCAGCATGTTGACGAATCCGCGGCTCGTCCTGGCCATGACATTGGGCGCGCTGATCAATGGCGGGACGTTTGCGGCCTTCACCTTCTTCGCGCCCGTCGTGACCGAGACGGCCGGGCTGGCCGAAGGGTGGGTTTCCGTCGCGCTGGTGATGTTCGGCATCGGATCCTTCCTCGGCGTCACGATCGCGGGGCGACTGTCGGATCGACGACCCGGTCTCGTGCTCGCCGTCGCCGGGCCGCTGCTGCTCACACGCTGGATCGCTCTGGCATCGGTCGCATCGCATCCCGTCATGCTTTTCGTGCTGCTCCTCGTCCAGGGGCTCTTGTCGTTCGGCGTCGGCAGCACCGTGATCACGGGTGTGCTGTACGCGGCATCGGGGGCGCCGACCTTGGGCGGTTCGTATGCGACCGCGGCCTTGAACGCCGGCGCCGCCGCGGGGCCGGTGCTCGGTGCGCTCGGGCTCGCGACGGGGCTCGGGCCGTCCGCCCCGATATGGATCGCCGCGGCGCTGACCGCGGGCGCTCTCGTGATCATGTGCCTCACCAGGCGGGTGTTCATGAAACCCATGGCGGAGGCGATGGGCTGACCCGTCCGATGGGGGGAGGCGTTTCGTCTCGCTTCGCTCGCTCAACGACCGGAAGCCGCGCTCGCTCGACGACCGGAGTCGGAGCAAGGGAGCGGCGGAACCGCGCGTGACCAGGAAAAGACGAAACCCCCGCGATGTAGAAGCTACGCGAGGGTTTCTGGGGTGATTGTAACGATCACCCGTGTGGCTCCGACCGGCATCGATCCGGTGACCTTTCGATTTTCAGTCGAACGCTCTACCAACTGAGCTACAGAGCCGCACAAGCCTGAAGGTGGAAGCTTCTGACCTGCGCCCTATACGACAGGCCTTTCCGAGGAAAGGCCTGTCGCTTGGAGCGACCCTGACGGGACTTGAACCCGCGACCTCCGCCGTGACAGGGCGGCACGCTAACCAACTGCGCTACAGGGCCAGAACTATGAAATTGTATCGGAAAGAGTGACCCCAACGGGATTCGAACCCGTGCTACCGCCGTGAAAGGGCGGCGTCCTAGGCCGCTAAACGATGGGGCCGGAGGCGAACCTCGGGGGTTCCCTTGCCGACGCTCAAGCATAAGGGGTTCTTGAGGGAAAACACCAATCGAGAGCGCGTCGCTCTGGATCCCGGGCGTGTCAAGGCGCACAATGGGAGTTGGTCCCGTCCCGTCCCCGAACGCTCGACCACCAGCCGTCGACCCGAAGAATTCCCGATCCCGAGCGGGATCCGAAGGTTGCTATTGAGGCTGATGTTGTTAGTGTGACATGAGTGAAACCGGCGAAAGGGAGCCGCGTGAACCATCCGAACATCGAAGACGCCCGTCGACCCGGACAGGCGTCGCTCGTTCGGCGTGCCCGCGCGGCGCGCGACGGACGCCGCCGCAGCGGTGTCGCGCTGAGCATCGCCACCGTGGGTGCGCTGATCCTCGGCCTTCTCATGGGCGCTCCGGCCGCCTACGCCGACGACTACCCCAGCTGGGACGACGTGCAGGCGGCGAAGGCCAACGAGGACGCGACCGCGAACGAGGTCGGTCGGATCCAGGGGCTCATCGCCACCCTCACGCAGAACGTGGCAACGACCAAGGCCGCTGCCGATGCTGCGAGCAACGAGGCGTTCGCTGCGCAGCAGGCCGCGAACGAGCAGGCCCGTCGTACCGACGATCTGCAGGCCCAGGCCGACGCGCAGAAGAAGATCGCCGACGACAGCGCCAGCAGGGCCGGCCAGATCGCCGCGCAGCTGTCGCGCGACGGCGGCGACACCACGGCCCTGCAGCTGTTCTTCTCGAAGTCCACGACCAAGACCGACGAGCTGCTGCAGCGCCTCGGCCAGATGGACCGCGTGCTCTCCGGCACGCAGGCCATCTATGACAAGGCCGTGGTGGCCAAGAACACCGCGCAGTCGCTGACGGATCAGGCCACCGCGGCACGGGCCGAGCGCGACCGCCTGTCCCAGGTCGCGCAGGACAAGCTCAAGGCGGCGCAAGCGGCGGCGGAAGCCGCCCAGGCTGCGCTCAACGATCAGCAGACTCACCTCGGCCAGCTGCAGGCGCAGCTCGCCTCGCTGCAGGACACGACAGCCAAGACGGTCGCGGGCTACCAGGCTGGCGAAGCCGCTCGTGCGGCTGCAGAGGCCGCGGCGGAGGCGGCTCGCCAGGCCGCCGCAGAGGCTGCTCGCCAGAACGGTGGCGGCGGTGGCGGYGGGAGCCCATCGGCCGGCAGCGGCGGCTGGGTGCGTCCGTTCGGCGGCTACCAGTCCTCCGGCTACGGTCCCCGCGTGCCCGACTGCAACTCCAACGGCTGCTCGTCGAGCTTCCACGAGGGCGTCGACCTCGCCGACGGCAGCTGCGGCTCGCCGATCTACGCCGCGCACTCGGGCAGTGTGTCGATGGCCTGGTACTACGGCGGCTACGGCAACTACATCCGGATCGAGAACAACGACGGCTCCGGGATGGGAACGGGTTACGGTCACATCGAGTACGGCGGGTTCAACGTCTATCCCGGCGAGTGGGTCAATGCCGGCGACGTGATCGCCTACGCAGGCAACACCGGCGGATCCTTCGGCTGCCACCTGCATTTCGAGGTGTACCAGGACGACTATCCGATCAACCCGATCAGCTTCATGGAGGGCCAGGGCGTCAACATGGGCTGATCCTCGGATCCTCACGCAAGAAGACCCCCGGGCCGCTGAGCGGCGCCGGGGGTCTTCTGCGTATCTGGCGTTCGGTCCCTTCGAGAACCTCAGGGACCGGAACGGGTCAGTGGCCTTCGTTGGCGAAGCGCTCGATGGCCTCGTCGAGGATCCGCTGCGCCTCGGAGGCGTCGCCCCAGGCGTCGACCTTGACCCACTTGTTGGGCTCGAGGTCCTTGTAGTGCTCGAAGAAGTGCGAGATCTCCTTCTTCGTGTACTCGGCCAGGTCGTCGACGTCCTGGATGTGCGACCAGCGCGGGTCCTTGCTCAGCACGGCGACGAGCTTGTCGTCGCCACCAGCCTCGTCGCTCATCTTCAGCACCGCGACGGGGCGCACGTTCACGACCACACCGGGGAAGATGGCCTGGTCGAGCAGCACCAGCACGTCCAGCGGGTCGCCGTCCTCGCCGAGGGTGTTGTCGAAGTAGCCGTAGTCGGCCGGGTAGCCGAAGGTCGTGTAGAGCACGCGGTCGAGGTGCACTCGTCCGGTCTCGTGGTCGACCTCGTACTTCACGCGGCTGCCGCGCGGGATCTCGATGACGGCGTCGTGTGCGCCCATGCGTGTGCTCCTCAGAAAAGACGGTTGGATGCCGCGCACAAGCCTACTTCGCGTAAGGATCCTCGCGCGTGGGCCCCGCGCTCACCGGCGTCGCGCGCAGCGGTGCGCGACCGTCGCCCGTGCAGAGGGCGGCCGAGAACCGGTCCGGGTAGCGTGGGAGCGTGCCCTCCCTCTCTCCCGCCGTCGCCGAGATCCGACGTGCTGTGCGCACTGCGCTGGCGGCGCTGCCCGAACGACCGAGCACCGTGATCGTGGCGCTCTCCGGGGGCGCCGACTCCCTGGCGCTCGCCGCGGCGACCGCGTTCGAGGCGCGAGCCGCGGGGATCAGCGTGCGGAGCGTCACGGTCGATCACGGTCTGCAGGCCGGATCCGACCGCGTCGCGGCCGAGGCAGCGGCGAAGGCGGCGGCGCTCGGCATCGAGGCGCTGGTGGAGCGCGTCGTCGTGGCGGAGGCGGGGGAGGGGCCGGAGGCCGACGCGCGGACCGCTCGTTACGCCGCGCTGCGCCGGATCGCGCAGCGCGAGGAGGGGCCCGTGCTGCTCGGGCACACGCTCGACGACCAGGCGGAGACGGTGCTGCTCGGCTTGGCGAGGGGATCCGGCGCCGGCAGTCTGCAGGGCATGGCTCCCGTACGCGTCGATGAGGACGACACCACGTGGATCCGCCCGCTGCTCGCCGTGCGCCGTGAGACGACGCGGACCGCCTGCGCAGCGGAGGGGCTCGAGCCCTGGGATGATCCGCACAACGCCGACCCCCGCTACCTGCGCGTGCGGGCCCGCGAACGCGTACTGCCGGTGCTCGAAGCCGAGCTGGGGCCGGGTATCGCCGAGGCGCTCGCCCGCACCGCCGAACAACTGCGTGAGGACGCGGAAGCGTTCGACGAGATGATCCACGAGACCATCGAGGACATCGTGGAGCACGCTGAAGCAGGGATCTCCGTCAGCGCCACGGCCCTCGCCGCGAACCCGGCGGCGCTGCGCAACCGCGTGATCCGCCTCGTCGTGCAGAGCGAGTTCGGTGTCGGCCTGACCCGCACGCAGACCGTCGAGGTCGCGCGCCTGGTGACCGACTGGTCGGGCCAGGGTCCGCTCGACCTGCCCGGTTGCACGGTCGCCCGTGTCGGCGGCCGCATCGTGTTCGCCGCCCGCTAGCGCCGCGGACGACGGAACGCGACGCCCGGAGGACGCCGCGTTCCATGGAACGGTCTTGCCGTCGCGCTACTTCTTGCCGCCGAGAAGGCCGCCGAGAAGGCCGCCGATGTCGATGCCGCCCGCGCCGCCGGCCGCGGAACCCTGACCGCCGCCGAACAGGCCGCCGAGGCCGCCGAGGATGCTGCCGAGCCCGCCGCCACCGGCGGAGGAGCCCTGCTGCTGGCCGCCGCCGAGCAGGCCGCCCAGGATGTCGCCGAGACCACCGCCGCTGCCGCCCGCCGAGGAGCCCTTCTGGCTGTTCGCGATGAGCCCCATCACGATCGGGGCGAGGATCGGGAGCAGCTTGCCGAAGTCGATGCCGGCCGTCTTCTGATCGTTCGTCAGGGTCTGCGCGACCTGGTCGGCGCTGTCGCCGAAAACGTGCGAGACGATCTTCTGACCGTCGGCCTCGTCGATGTCGTCCACCGATGCCGCGCCGGAGAAGCCGTCGTGCTTGGCGAGGGCCGCTTCGATCGCGGAGGAGCCTTCCGGGGTCTCGGCGTTCTTGGCAAGGCCTCCGAGCAGAGCGGCGCCGCCTTCTTGCACCGCCTGCCGCGCGACGTCCTCGCTGACGCCGAGCTTCTGCGCGATGTCGCCGATCGGCACCTGGTTGAGGATCTCGTCGATGTCCATGGGACTCCTTCCGTCCGCGACGGGGGCTCGGTTCCCCCAAGCGCAACCCCGCCTCTCCGCTCACAGTAGCGGGCGCGGCACTCCTGCGGGAGAACGGATCCGGTCCCGTAAAATCGATGCATGCGCGCTGCGGACATCCCCGACGACCTGACCGACATCCTCGTCACAGAGGAGGAGATCCGCGCCAAGCTCGATGAGCTCGCGGCGCGAGTCGCCGAAGACTACGCGGGCAAGGATCTGCTGCTGATCGGAGTGCTCAAGGGCGCCGTCATGGTCATGGCCGACTTCGCCCGGGCGCTGCCGTTCTCGGCGCCGATGGACTGGATGGCGGTGTCGAGCTACGGTGCGAGCACGCGCTCGAGCGGTGTCGTGCAGATCCGCAAGGACCTCGACACCGACCTGCACGGCAAGCACGTGCTCATCGTCGAGGACGTCATCGACTCCGGCCTGACCCTGAGCTGGCTGCTGGAGAACTTCGCCTCCCGCGGCGCCGCGTCGATCGAGGTGCTCGCGCTGCTGCGCAAGCCCGAGGCGGCCAAGGTCGTGATCGACTGCAAGTACGTCGGCTTCGACATCCCGCCGGAGTTCGTGGTCGGCTACGGCCTCGACTACGCCGAGCGCTACCGCAACCTGCGCGACGTCGCGGTGCTGGCGCCGCACGTGTACGCGTAAGGTCCTGCCGGTCGCTGAGCCCGTCGAAGCGCCCTCTCGCGGGATATCCCTTCGACAGGGTCAGGGACCGAGCGGCAGGTACGCCGTGGGCGAATCCCCAGGAGGGCCTCAAGTCTCTCGCGCTACGCTGATCTGATCATGGATGTCAAGAAGATCACGCGCAGTTGGCTGACCTATGTGGTGCTGATCGGCCTGTTCCTGGTCGGCGGTTTTCTGCTGATCAGCAACCTCGGATCCTCCTCGCAGGTCTCGACCCAGGAGGGTCTCGACCTGCTGAAGAAGGGGAGCGTCACGAAGGTCGTCAACACCGACGGCGACCAGCGCGTGGACATGACGCTGTCCGAGGAGTACAAGGGCTCCAAGGCGGTGCAGTTCTACTACGTGCAGGCCCGCGCGGCCGACGTGGTGAAGGCGATCGACGACGCCGCGCCCAAGGACGGCTACAACGACGCGGTGCCGAAGGCGAGCTGGTTCGACGGCTTCCTGTCGATTCTGATCCCCATGGTGCTGCTCGGCCTGCTCTTCTGGTGGCTGCTGTCCAGCGCCCAGGGCGGCAACAGCAAGATCATGCAGTTCGGCAAGTCCCGCGCGAAGCTCGTGAGCAAGGAGAACCCGACCGTCACGTTCGCTGACGTGGCGGGTGCGGACGAGGCCATCGAGGAGCTTCACGAGATCAAGGAGTTCCTGCAGGATCCGGGCAAGTTCCAGGCCATCGGCGCGCGGATCCCGAAGGGCGTGCTGCTGTACGGCCCTCCCGGAACAGGCAAGACCCTGCTCGCCCGCGCCGTCGCCGGTGAGGCCGGCGCCCCGTTCTACTCGATCTCCGGATCCGACTTCGTCGAGATGTTCGTCGGCGTCGGCGCCTCCCGCGTGCGTGACCTGTTCACGCAGGCCAAGGAGAACGCCCCCGCGATCATCTTCATCGACGAGATCGACGCCGTCGGCCGGCACCGCGGTGCGGGCCTCGGTGGCGGCAACGACGAGCGCGAGCAGACGCTGAACCAGATGCTCGTCGAGATGGACGGCTTCGACCCGAACGCGAACGTCATCGTGATCGCGGCGACGAACCGCCCCGACATCCTCGACCCCGCGCTGCTTCGCCCCGGCCGCTTCGACCGGCAGATCGGCGTGGACGCCCCCGACCTCAAGGGCCGCCAGCACATCCTCGAGGTGCACGCGAAGGGCAAGCCGCTCGCGAATGGCGTCGACCTCGAGGTCGTCGCCCGCAAGACGCCTGGCTTCACCGGCGCCGACCTGGCGAACGTGCTGAACGAGGCCGCGCTGCTGACGGCGCGCTCGAACGCGCAGCTGATCGACAACCGCGCTCTCGACGAGGCCATCGACCGCGTCATCGCCGGCCCGCAGCGCCGCACCCGCGTGATGAAGGACAAGGAGAAGCTCATCACGGCKTACCACGAGGGCGGCCACGCGCTCGCGGCGGCGGYGATGAACTACACCGACCCGGTCACCAAGATCACGATCCTGCCGCGCGGAAAGGCCCTCGGCTACACGATGGTGCTGCCGTTGGACGACAAGTACTCGGTGACCCGCAACGAGCTGCAGGACCAGCTCACCTACGCGATGGGCGGCCGCGTCTCCGAGGAGATCGTGTTCCACGACCCGACCACGGGCGCGTCGAACGACATCGAGAAGGCCACGTCCATCGCCCGCAAGATGGTGCTGGAGTACGGCATGACCACCGACCTCGGTCCGGTCAAGCTCGGCACCGAGGGCGGCGAGCCGTTCGCCGGCCGCGACATGGGCCGAGGGCGCGAATACTCCGAGACGATCGCCGAGCGGGTGGACACGCAGGTGCGCGCGCTCATCGAGCAGGCGCACAACGAGGCGTACGAGGTGATCAGCGCCAACCGCGACATCCTCGACAAGCTCGCCCGCGAGCTGCTCGAGAAGGAGACCCTGGATCACAACCAGATCGCGGAGATCTTCACCGAGATCCGCAAGCTCCCCGAGCGTCCGCAGTGGCTGTCCAGCGAGGACCGTCCGGTGTCGCTGCTGCCCCCGATCGAGATGCCGCAGCGCGGTGTCGAGGTCGGTGCGGCGGCGACCGAGGCGGCGCAGCCGTCGACGGAGCGCCGGCCGGGCACCGCGGGCGGCGGGAAGCCGCGCCCCGCGACGGCCTGAGCGATGGCCGTCGATCGGGATCGCGTCGCGAGCCTGACCCGTGAGCTGCTGCTCGCGATCGGTGAGGATCCGGAGCGCCCTGGGCTGAAGCAGACCCCGGCGCGGATGGCTGACCTCTACGTCGAGTTCTTCGCCGGACTCGGTGAGGATCCGGGGGCTCCCCTCGCACACACGATCAGCGTCTCGCACGGCCCCGCCCCCGACACGCTGCCGTCGGGCGCCGTGCTGCTGCGCGGGATCCGGTTCCGTTCGGTGTGCGAGCATCATCTGCTCCCGTTCGCCGGGCACGCGCACATCGCGTACCTGCCGGGCGAGCACGTGGTGGGGCTCGGCGCCCTCGTGAAGGTGGTCGAGATCCTCGCGTCGCGTCCGCAGGTGCAGGAGCGGCTCGGCGAGCAGGTCGCGGATGCGATCGCCTCCCACCTCGATGCGCAGGGTGTGCTCGTGGTGATGGACGCGGTGCACGGCTGCGTCACCATGCGCGGTGGACGTCAGACCGAGGCGTCGACTCTCACGATCGCGGCCCGCGGTGTATACACGGATCCGGTCGCGCGCGCCGAATTGATCGCGCTGATCGGCTCTTCGACGGCCTCAGGGCTCGGCGGCGCATGACCGCGATCTGGGGGATCGTCAACACCACCCCCGACTCGTTCAGCGACGGCGGGCGCTATGCCGTGCCCGACCCTGCGGTCGGGCACGGCGTGCTGCTGCGCGCGCAGGGGGCCGACGTGCTCGACATCGGCGGGGAGTCCACCCGGCCCGGTGCGGTGCGGGTGTCCGTCGCCGAGGAGCAGCGCCGCGTGCTGCCGGTCATCGAGCGCCTCGCCGCGGAGGGGATCCCGGTGAGCGTGGACACCCTGAACGCCGCCACCGCGGTCGCGGCGGTGCGCGCGGGAGCACGCATCGTCAACGACGTTTCGGGTGGACTCGCGGATCCGGAGATGCTCGCGGCCGTCGCCGAAACGGGCGCCGACATCGCGCTGGGGCACTGGCGCGGTCCCTCGTCGGACATGTACGCACGCGCCGAGTACTCCCGGGTGGGACGCGAGGTGGCGACCGAGTTGCGCGAGCGCGTCGAGGCGGCGGCATCTGCGGGCATCGCGCCCTCGCGGATCATCGTGGACCCCGGGGTGGGCTTCGCGAAGACCGCCGGCCAGAACTGGGAGCTGCTGCGCGAGCTTGCCGACGTCGTCGCGCTCGGGCCGCGCGTGCTCGTGGGCACCTCGCGCAAGCGTTTCCTCGCCGACGCGCTGGGCGCTGACGCCGAAGAGGCGCGCAAGGATCTCGCGACGGCCGTGACGAGTGTGCTCGCGGCGCGCGCCGGGGCCTGGGCCGTGCGGGTGCACGACGTCGCCGGGACGCGCGACGCGCTCGCCGTGCTCGGCGCCTGGGACGGCTGAGCGCCCGCGCTTCGCCTGCCGCGGACATCCGCGAGCCTTGTCGTCCCGCCGCCGTAGGCTGGGGGCATGGACTTCCTCGACACGATCACGCTGACCGGGTTGACCGTGTTCGGGCGGCACGGCGTGTTCGACCATGAGCGCGAGAACGGCCAGGACTTCATCGTCGACCTGAGTCTGCACCTGTCGGTGCGTCAGGCCGCGATCAGCGACGACGTCGCCGACACCGTGCATTACGGCGAGCTCGCCGAGCGGGTCGCTGCCGTCGTCGCAGGCGAGCCGGTCAACCTGCTGGAGACGCTCGCCACTCGCATCGCGGACGTGGTGATGGAGGACGAGCGGATCCACGGCGTCGAGGTCACCGTGCACAAGCCGCACGCGCCGATCCCGCTGACCTTCGCCGACGTGTCGGTGACGGTGCAGCGCGTGAGCCACGCGCAGCGCGAATGGAGCGAAGGATGACGCCGACGCACCCGATCCCGCCCGTCCCGCGCGGCCGCAGGCTCCCTGTCATCGATCCGCGCCCCGAGGAGGAGCCGGTCGAAGCCGTCGTCGCTCTCGGCTCCAACCTCGGCGACACCACCTCGACCATCGATGAGGCGGTGCGCGCGATCCGCCGGCTGCCCCTCGTGGACGACGTACGCGTCTCGAAGGTCTTCCGCACGGTCGCGGTGCGGCTGGAGGGACCGGATCCGGATGCTCCGGAGTTCGCGAACGCCGTCGCGATCGTCACCACTCGGCTCGCCCCGCAGGTGCTGCTCGGCATGCTGCACGCGATCGAGGAGGAGCACGGTCGCATCCGCGCCGAGCGCTGGGGCGACCGCACTCTCGACCTCGACCTGATCGCGTACGGCGACGTCCGCAGCGACGACGAGCACCTGCTGCTGCCGCACCCGCGCGCGTTCGAGCGCGCGTTCGTGCTGGCGCCGTGGCTCGACGTGGATCCTGATGCGGTGCTGCCGGGACGCGGGCGGGTCTCCGACCTGCTGGCTGCGCTCGAGGACGACTCATGAAGCGGATCTCCCCGGTGGTGCTGTTGGTGCTCGCGCTCGCCGGTGCGGCGGCCGGGTTCCTGCTCGACCACGCGCTGACCACCGCCGGCAGAGCCACCTTCGCCCCGGCCATCCTGCTGCCGATCTTCCTCGTGCTGCTGGCCATCGCCGTGCTCGCGCTGGCGTGGCCGATCCGGCGCAGCACACGGTCGGCGTCGCTGCCACGCGTCAACCCGTTCCACGCTGTGCGGATCGCGATGCTCGCGAGGGCCTCGAGCCTGGTCGGAGCAGGGATCACCGGCTTCGCCGTCGGCCTGGGGGCCTATCTGCTCTCGCGTCCGATCACCCCGCCGATAGGCTCGATCATCGCGACAGCCGTCGCCGCGCTCGTGCTCACGATCGCGGCGGTGATCGCGGAGAGCTTCTGCCTGCTGCCCGGAAACGGGCCCCACGACCCCGACGGCCACGACGGGCCGCGCCTGGAGGACGACGATGACGACCATCCCCGAACCGCCGCAGAACCCGGGCTCTGACGCCGCCGCGCCGCCGACGCGTGCACAGGCGCGCGCCCAGGCCGCCGCCGCTCAGTCCGGGCCCGTCGCGGATCCGGTTCCCCCGCAGGCACCCGCAGAGGCACTGGCGTACCCCGCCTACCCGCTGCCGGGACAGCTCAACTCCGCGCCCATGGCACAGCCCGCCTACGCGCCCCCGGCTCAGCCCGGATCCGCTCCCGCACCGGCCGGGATCCCGGTGCCCGTGCACGCGGCACCCGCCGCTGCCCCGGTGCTCGACGACGGCACCTATCCGGCCCTGCGCACGCCGACGGCCCGCGGCGCGCTTGCGCTGGACGGCGTATGGCACCAGATCTCGCCGAAGTACGTGATCGCCGAGGTGCTGCTGCGCATCCTCCTGCTCGCGGTGATCGCGGTCGGCGCGTACGCCGCCACGACCCTGCTCGCCCAGCCCTGGCCGTGGGCCTGGACGGTGGCGGGCGTGATCGCTGTCGTGGTCCTGTTCGAGCTCGTGATTCTGCCGCGGCAGGCGAGGGCGATCGGCTACATGCTGCGCGCCGACGACATCGTCTTCCGGCGCGGGATCCTGTGGCAGCGCATGATCGCGGTGCCGTATGGACGCATGCAGCTCGTCGACATCACCCGCGGGCCGGTCGACCGGGCGTTCGGGATCGCCAAGCTCAAGCTCGTCACGGCCGCCGCGACCACCGGCGTCGAGATCCCCGGCATGACCGAGGACGCGGCGGAGTCGCTGCGCGACACTCTCATCGACGTCGCCGAGATGCGCCGGACGGGCCTGTGAGCGCGCCCGAGCAGCCGCCGTACGGCTCGCCCCCCGCGCCGGGGCAGGTCGCTTCCTGGGGGAGCCCGCCCGCACAGGCGCCCGGCACGCCCTCGCTGGCCGATGGCGACTGGCACCGGATGCACCCGCTCACGCCGCTCATGAAGGGCGGCCTGGTACTGGTGATCGTGATCGGATACCTGATCGCGAACCTGCGCGAGAAGATCGTGTACTGGTTCATCTCGATGTTCACGCCGGCGCGGGTGCCCGAGTTCGGGGGCGACCCCGTCGATTGGGTGCTGAACAACAACCTGGTGCTGGTGGTGCTGCTGGGCGTGCTCGCCCTGGCGGTGCTGCTCGTGGCGATGTTCTGGCTGATGTGGCGCTTCCACGACTTCCGCATCACCGAGGCGCACGTCGAGGTGCGCAAGGGCGTGATCTTCCGCTCGCACCGCCGTGCGCCGCTCGACCGGGTGCAGGGCGTGAACCTCACCCGTCCGTTCCCCGCGCGCCTGATCGGGCTGGCCAAGCTCGAGGTCGACGGTGCGGGCAACGATGCGAACGTGCCGCTGGAATACCTCTCCACGGCGAAGGCCGAGTCCGTGCGCGCCGACATCCTGCGCCTCGCCTCCGGGGCACGGCACGCCCGCGACGCGACGCGCGGAGGGGATCCGGCAGCTGCGCGCACGATGCGCGCGCAGCTCGCGGCGTCGATGGACGCCGGCGTCACCGGGCTGATCGCCGGCGTCGACCTCGATGACGTCGCACCGGAGCACGTGCTGCGGATCCCCACCGGGCGTCTCGTSGGYTCGCAYGTGCTGTCCGGACTCACGTGGCTCGCACTGTTCGCGGTGATCTTCGTCGCCGGCATGATCGGCACCCTGCCCGCGGTGCTCGCCGATGCGGGGCCGGCCGGCGGCGCGGTCGCGATCGGCATCGCGCTGGCGATGGGCATCCCGCTGCTGCTCGGTGCCATCGCGGTGACCTGGAGCAGGATCGCGCGAGCGCTGCGTTACTCGATCGCCCCCACACCGGACGGCGTGCGCATCACGTTCGGCCTGTTCACGACCGTGACGGAGACGATCCCGCCCGGGCGCATCTTCGCCGTCGAGGTGATGCAGCCGCTGCTGTGGCGGCCGTTCGGCTGGTGGTCGGTGCGGATCAACCGGATGAGCGGCAAGGCCGCGTCCCAGCAGCAGTCCAGCCAGGCGCAGCAGTTCAACATCGTGCTGCCGGTGGGTGCCCGCGCGGATGTGGAGCGCGTGCTCGGGCTGATCCTGCCCGACGTCCCCGCCGACGTGCTGCCGCTGATCTGGGAGCAGGGCGTGCTCGGCCCCGTCGCCGACGACCCGTACACGACGATCCCGCCGCGCGCCTGGTGGCGGCGACCACTGTCCTGGCGCCGGCACGGCGCCGCCCTCACCGACTTCGCGCTGCTGCTGCGCCGCGGCCGGATCTGGCGGCAACTGGCCGTGTTCCCGCTCGCACGGCTGCAGGGCTTCTCGCTGCACCAGGGCCCGATCGACCGGGCGCAGGGCGTCGCCAAGGCTCAGGCGCACTCCGCCGTCGGCCCTGTGCGGGGCGATGTCTCGGGGCTGGACAGCCAGGCGCTGCTCGGCATGCTGAACACGCTGTCGGTGGAGGCCGCGCGCGCGGCCGCCGCGGACCGGGCGCACCGCTGGGCCGAAGAGCACGACCCGGCGCCCGCAAGCCACGGTCTTCCAGCCGGATATGGCCCCGCCGGCGACAGCCTGCCGGCCGGAGACAGTCTCCCGGCCGGGCACGGACTCCCCGCTGGGCTGGGCGGATCCGCTGGGTCGGGCGGATCTTCAAGCCTGGGCGGATCCGCGGACGGTGCCGCATGACCCGCGCGGGGCGCCTCAACGTCGGCATCATCGGTGCGGGCCATGTGGGGCCGGTGATCGGTGCCGCTCTGGGCGGTGCCGGCCACGCCCTCGTCGGCATCACCGCGGGGTCCGACCCGGACCGGGCGACCGCGGTGCTCCCGGGTGTTGCCGTGATGGGCGCACCCGACCTCGTGCGTGCGTCGCAGCTCGTCGTGATCGCGGTGCCGCACGACCAGCTGCCCGGACTGGTGGCGGGCCTCGCCGAGGTCGGCGCCTGGCAGCCGGGGCAGCTCGTGCTGCACACCGACCCCGCCTACGGCACGGATGTGCTGGAGCCGGCGGTGCGCAGCGGTGCGATCCCGCTCGCCGTGCATCCGGCGATCTCGTTCACGGGCACCACGCTCGATCTGCGCCAGCTGCACGCCTCGTACGCCGCGGTGACGGCGCCGGCGATGGTGCTGCCGATCGCCCAGGCGCTCGCGGTCGAGCTCGGCTGCGAGCCGGTGGTCATCGAGGAAGCGGATCGGCCGGCCTATGCCGAGGCCATCTCGACGGCCTCGGAGTTCGCACGCTCGATCGTCGGGCAGGCGACCGGGATCCTGCGCGGGATCGGTGTGGAGAACCCGGGCGGATACCTGTCGGCGCTCGTCTCCTCGACCTTCGACAGGGCGCTGCGCGAGGTCTCCACGGGCGATCCGCTCTGACGCTGCGCTGCGTATGTCCCGGCGTGCAGCCCCGCACTGCACTCGACGGGCGCGAAGGCGCACGCCGGTAGACTTGGCGGCGACTTCCGAGGAGCCCTGCACATGACCGACGCGCCCGTCACCGCGCCCACCGACGACACCGCTGCGGCGGACGATACCTTTGAGCAGCGCGAGGTGCGCCTCGCCAAGCGCGAGCGGCTGATCGCCGATCGTGCGGATGCCGCGGGCGGTGCCTTCCCGGTGGCGGTGCCGGTCTCGCACACGATCCCGCAGCTGCGCGCCGAGTACGGCGAGCTCGAGCCGGGTGCCGAGACGGGAGTGCTCGTCGGCGTCGCCGGACGCGTGGTGTTCAGCCGCAACACCGGCAAGCTCTGCTTCGCCTCGCTGCAGGCCGGTGACGGATCCCGGATCCAGGCGATGATCTCGCTCGCCAACGTGGGGGAGGAGTCCCTCGCGCAGTGGAAGGAGCTCGTCGACCTCGGCGACCATGTGTTCGTGCACGGCGAGGTGATCTCCAGCCGCCGTGGTGAGTTGTCGATCATGGCCGACAGCTGGACGATCGCGTCCAAGGCGATCCTGCCGCTGCCCAACGCCTACGGTGAGCTCAGCGAGGAGGGCCGCGTGCGCAGCCGCTTCCTCGATCTGATCCTGCGCGACCAGGCGCGGAGCACCGTGCGCGCCCGCGCCGCGGTCAACGCCAGCCTGCGCCAGACCTTCACGAGCCACGACTTCCTCGAGGTGGAGACCCCGATGCTGCAGGTGCAGCACGGCGGCGCCTCGGCCCGCCCGTTCATCACGCACTCGAACGCCTTCGACACCGAGCTCTACCTGCGCATCGCGCCGGAGCTCTACCTGAAGCGCGCCGTCGTCGGCGGGATCGAGCGCGTGTACGAGATCAACCGCAACTTCCGCAACGAGGGGGCCGACTCCACGCACAGCCCGGAGTTCGCCATGCTCGAGGCCTACCAGGCGTACTCCGATTACAACGGCATCGCCGACCTGACGCAGGAGCTGATCCAGAACGCGGCGATCGCAGTCGCCGGATCCACCCTGGTCACCTGGGCCGACGGCACCGAGTACGACCTCGGCGGGCAGTGGGCGCGCATCTCGATGTACGACTCCTTGTCCGAGGCGGCGGGGCGCACGTTCACCCCGTCCGACCCGGTCTCCGACCTCATCGCGTTCGCCGAGGCGAACGGGGTCGACATCCCGCCGCATGCCACCCACGGCAAGCTCATCGAGGAGCTGTGGGAGCACTTCGTCAAGGGCGGCCTGGAGCGGCCGACGTTCGTCATGGACTTCCCCGTCGACACCTCGCCGCTCGTGCGTGAGCACCGTTCGATCCCGGGTGTCGTGGAGAAGTGGGACCTCTACGTGCGCGGCTTCGAGCTCGCCACGGGGTACTCCGAGCTCGTCGACCCCGTCATTCAGCGCGAGCGCTTCGTCGAGCAGGCGAAGCTCGCCGCGGGCGGCGACCTCGAGGCGATGCGCGTGGACGAGGAGTTCCTGCGCGCGCTCGAGCACGGCATGCCGCCGACCGGCGGAATGGGCATGGGCATCGACCGCCTCCTCATGGCCGTGACGGGCCTGGGCATCCGCGAGACGATCCTGTTCCCGCTGGTGAAGTAGCCGCGACGAGCCTGACGAAGTAGCCGCGACGACGAGCCTGGTGAAGTAGCACGTCCGCCGCGGGCCTGATCTCGCCGGCCTGATCCGTAGGCGTGATCCGCCGGCCTGATCCGTAGGCGTCACGCTGCGGCGGCGCGGAAGGACCAGTCCGGCAGCATGCCGGCGTCGACCACCGCGCGCAGCAGCTGCGCGAAGGTGAGCTCGGGGTCCATGGCCTGCGCCTGATCGAGGTACTGCGCGGCGTGCGTCGAGCGGCCGATCGCCCACGACAACCACGCGGCGGCCGCGAGCGGGCCGCCCCGCACCAGGCGTGGGGCGAGCGTGATCGTGCGGCGGACCAGGGCCAGAGCCACGCCCAGGCGATCGCAATCCGGACGCGGGCCGTGCCCGATCAGGATGCCGGCGATGTCCGGCGGCACGGCGGATCCGCTCAAGCCGTGGCCCAACTGAGCGGCCAGCGCCTGGTCGCCGCGGTCGATGCTGCTGGCCCACTGCACGAGTGCGACATCCCGCAGTGCCGGACGGTTCAGGATCCACACGAGCGCGGCCGTCGCGAACGGCGACAGCGCCTCGGGTGAATCCAGCACCTCCTCCAGGAACGACGGCAGATCGTCCAGCAGCAGCGCCGTCTCCAGGGCTCTCGGATCCGTTCGCTCCACGGCTGCCGGCGGTGTGCGCCCGGGGGTGGCGGAGCCGAGCACGCGTTCGATGGCGAGGAGCGCGCGGCCGACGGATTCCGCGGCGAACAGTCCGGGGGACGGCAGCTCGGTGCCGCTGAACTGATCCGGGGCGGGCCCGGCGAAGCCCGGCACCGAGGGCGGGGCCGGCACCTCGGCCAGCGGATGCGGCGCGGCCTGCGGGTCGCGGTAGTCCGCCCAGGATCCGGGCCCGACGAACAGCGCCTCGACCACGTGCAGACCGCACGCCTCGGCGCGACGGACCAGTTCCTCCACGAGCGACGCGGCGGGAAGCCCTGTCTCAGGGAGCCATACGTCGGCGCCGGACGCAGCCAAGGATGGAAGCTCCGCGCCGGGCGTCGGTCCCGCTGCGGGAGCCGCGCCGTCGGCGTACACCGTGATCGCCAGCGCATCCGTGTCGGGGACGCGGCAGGCCAGTCCGATCGCCGTCGCGGCGAACTCCTCCGCGGTGGGGGCGGGCGTCGAGGCGGCGGGTTCTGTGCCGCGGTGAGCCCGAGCCGACGAGGGCGACGGCTGCCCGGTGGGAGGAGCGGATCCGACGGACCCCGCCGGCAGGTCGAAGCGGAGCGCGCCGGCGGTGCGCGATCCGCGGAAGGGCAGCAGCACCACGGAGTCGCGCGGAGTGAAGCCGGTGAGCACGGGGATGGCGGCGAGCAGCTCGGCGGCGCCCGCGGCATGGACGATCGTTGTCATGGATCCACGATGGGCATCCGGCCGGACCCGGCTCCGCGTCAGGAACGGAACAGGGGAACAGGATCCACTCGGGTCTGATTGTGCGGACTGATCGAGTGCTCCTGAGGGCACCAGCGGAAACGAGGGCGGGGAGTTCGGGTCGGCCTGCGCGGCCGGCGTTCACCCCTTGTCGAACTCGACGAGGGGTGAACGCCGTCTCCGCGAGCCTCCACGGTTCCTTTGGGATCCGTCATGGCGCAGCGGCCCCTGTGCGGGCCGGGACCACCGCCGTTCAGATCGCGGCGCGCAAGCCGTCGACGAGGGGGGTCGTGGGGCGTCCGATCAGGCGCGCGAGAGTGCCGTCGGTCTCCGCGAGCGCGCCGGCACGGATGCCCGCGTCGAGCGTGGTCACGAACCAGACCGTCCCGGAGTCCAGCCCTGCGTCCTCCAGCGCGGCCGCGTGCTCCTCGGTGCTCAGCGGCGTGTACCGGACCTCGCGGCCGGTGATCTCGGTCGCCGCGGCGGCGAGGTCATCGAAGTTCCAGGCGATGTCGCCGGCGAGCTCGTAGACCTGGCCGAGGTGGCCGTCCTCCATGAGCACCACGGCGGCCGCTTCCGCGAAGTCGGCGCGGCTGGCAGAGGCGATCCGGCCGTCGCCGACGCTGGCGGCGATGACGCCGGTGTCCTTCGCCCGCGCGACGTCTGCGGCGTAGTTCTCGGTGTACCAGTTGTTGCGGAGGATCACGGCGGGGAGTCCGGAGGCCGCGATCGCCTCCTCGGTGGCCTTGTGCTCCGGGGCGAGCACAAGATCGCTGGTCGTCGCCTTCGGGGCGCTCGTGTAGACGAGCTTCGCGACGCCCGCGTTCTTCGCTGCGTCGATCACGGCCTGGTGCTGCGGGGCGCGCTTGCCCACCTCGCTGCCCGAGACGAGCATCACGGCATCCGCACCGTCCGCCGCCGCCGCGACGGTCTCCGGCGCGTCGTAGTCGAGAGCGACGACCTGCACGCCCCGCGCCGCGAGGTCGGATGCCTTGGCGATGTCGCGCGCGCCTGCTCGGATGCTCGACGCGTCGACGCCGCGGGCGAGGAGGCTGTCGATGATGAGGCGGCCGAGGTGGCCGGTGGCACCGGTGACGAGGATGGTCATGGCGTTCCTTTCCTAGAGGGTTCGCACGTCGCAACGCATCCCGGAACGGACACCTTCCCGAAGATCGGTACCCACTTTGAGGTAAGGTACCCACATGGTCGTTAGTTTTGCGCAGATCCGGTCATCCCAGGATCGGCTTTTCGAGGAGGGATGCCAGACGCGCGTCGTTCTGGACCACATCATGAGCAAGTGGGGCGTCCTGGTGCTCTCGGCGCTGTCGGACGACACCCTGCGCTGGGGCGAGTTGCGCCGTCGGGTCGACGGCATCAGCGAGAAGATGCTCGCGTCCACCCTGCGCACGCTCGCTTCGGACGGCCTCGTGCACCGGGAGTCGTTCCCCGCCGTCCCGCCCCACGTGGAGTACAGCCTGACCCCGCTCGGCCGCGACCTCATGGAGAGGATGCTCCCGCTCGTCGCCTGGGTCGCCGAGCACGCCGAGGAAATGGTGTAGCGCGCCGGGCACCCGACCGCCGGCGAGCACTCCTCGTGCCTCTCGGGCGGAACGGCGATGGCCGCTCCCAGCGGGCCCACCGGAGCCCCGGGTAGGATCGCAGCATGGACGAATTCTGGGTGGCCGCCGCGTGGTCGGTGATCCCCACGATCGTCGTCTGCGTCGTGTTCTGGTTCGTGCTCCGCGGGATCCTGCGCTTCGACCGCACCGAGCGGCAGACGCACGCGCGGATCGAGGCCGAGGAACGCGCCGCCCGCGGCCTGCCGCCGCGCTCCTCCTGAGCCGCGACTGAACTGCCACTGAGCCGCCTCCGGGCGTTGTCCGCTCCAGCCGCTACTGTGGGACGAAGTCGCCGATCGGCGACTCTTCCCGGGTCAGGAGTGGCGCATGGACCCCAACGTGTGGGCCCTGATCATCGCGGTTGCGGCTCTTCTGATCGACCTCACGATCCGCATCATCGCGATCATCGTCGTGCCGCGCAACCGCCGCCCCACGGCCGCGACGGCGTGGTTGCTGGCGATCTACTTCATCCCGTACATCGGGGTACTGCTGTTCCTGCTGATCGGGAATCCGCGGCTGCCCCGCGCGAGGCGCAAGAAGCAGGACCTCATCAACGAGACCATCGCCGAGGTCACGAAGGACCTGCATCTGGGGCGCTCCGATGCGGAGATGCCGGAGAGCCTCGCCTCCCTGGTGCGCATGAACCAGCGCCTCGGGGCCCTGCCGCTGTTCGGGGACAACGGCGCGCACCTGATCTCCGACTACCAGGCCTCGCTCGACGCCATGGCCGATGCGATCCGGGACGCGACCGAGTTCGTGCACGTCGAGTTCTACATCCTGCAGTCGGACGCCTCGACCGACAACTTCTTCCGCGCGATGGAGGAGACGGCCGCCCGCGGCGTGCCCGTGCGGGTGCTGCTGGATCACTGGGCGAACCGGTGGAAACCGCGTTACAAGCAGACCATCGCCCGGCTGGATGCGATGGGTGCCGACTGGCACCTGATGCTGCCGGTGCAGCCGCTCAAGGGACGCACGCAGCGCCCCGATCTGCGCAATCACCGCAAGCTCCTCGTCGTCGACAACGAGGTGGCGTTCCTCGGATCCCAGAACGTCACCGACTCGACCTACAACCTGCCGAAGAACATCAAGCGCGGTCTGCACTGGGTCGACCTGATGGTGCGCGTCGACGGTCCCGTGGTCGGGAGCGTGAACGCGGTCTTCCTGTCCGACTGGTACAGCGAGACCGACGACGTGCCGGACTCCGTCGCTTTCGCGCCGACGGAGAGCGGCAGCGGCGACCTGGACTGCCAGATCGTGCCCTCGGGCCCCGGCTTCGAGGCGGAGAACAACCTCCGGCTGTTCCTCGGCCTGCTGTACGCCGCTGAGCGCAAGATCATGATCGTGAGCCCCTACTTCGTGCCGGACGAGGCGCTGCTGCTCGCCGTCTCGACGGCATGCGACCGCGGGCTCCAGGTCGAGCTGTTCGTCTCGGAGGAGGGCGATCAGGCGATCGTCTACCATGCGCAGCGCAGTTACTACGAGGCGCTGCTGCGCGCCGGCGTGCGGATCTGGATGTATCGCAAGCCGTACATCCTGCACACCAAGAGCCTCACGATCGACGACGATGTCGCGGTCATCGGATCCAGCAACATGGACATGCGCTCTTTCGGTCTGAACCTCGAGATCTCGATGCTCGTGCGCGGCGAGGAGTTCGTGCGGGAGCTGCGCGAGGTCGAAGACCGCTACCGTTCGCTCAGCCGCGAGCTGACGCTGGAGGAGTGGATGCAGCAGCCGCTGCGTTCCACGGTGCTGGACAACCTCGCCCGGCTCACCTCGTCGCTGCAGTAGCGTCGGCGCGGGCGACTGCGGGGCCGCCCGGGGCATGGTGGCCCGAATCCGCGCTGGATAGCATGAGCGCATGAGGATCCGCACCGCTCTGGCCATCGCGGCGATCGCCGCGTCCGCGACGATCGCCCTGGCGGGCTGCGCGCAGCTGGAACCGGTGAGCCCGCCCATCCCGACCGCCGATTCGACGGCATCGCCCGAGCCGTCCACGGATCCGGCGGCGGCCTGGCTGGACGGCGGGCGCGGGATCGGGCTCGTCACCTACGGGTCCTCCTCGCTCGCCTGCACCCCCGTCGCCGAGGACGTGAAGGCCGACGGGCAGACGGTCATGGTGACGCTCGCCGAACCGGATCCGAAGGCCGTGTGCACGGCCGACTTCGCGCCGCGGGCGACGTACATCGGAGTCCCCGAAGGCATCGACGCGTCCAAGGACGTGACCCTGTCGTTCCACGGCGGCGGCTTCCAGGGGCGGCTTCCCCTCGAGGGGAGCAGCGCGCTCAGCACCGGCGGCAGCAGCGATGGCAAACCCAGTGCCGGTTGGTTCTCCGACAATGGGATCATGCTCCTGACCTGGGGATCCTCGACGTGCCGGCCGGTCGTGACCGATCTGACCGAGAATCAGGACAAGACCGGGGCGACCGTGACGTTCCAGACCGACGCCACCCAGGTCTGCACCATGGACTTCGTGCCCCGGATCACGATGCTCGGCGTGAACGCGCCCGCCGATCCTGCCGGCTACGCGTTGACGCTCAAGGGCGACCACCTGGACGGCACGGTCACCGTCATCGGCTGACGTCGGTCAGGCCGGGCTGATCACGTGCCCGGCCGGCACTGCCACCAGCAGCGCGCCCGGGTCGATCCGGCAATGGATCCGCACGGCCTCGCCGAACTCGTCGCCGTCCAGTTCGACGGGGGCGGGCTCGGTGGTGGCAGCATCCGCATCGCTGCCCTGGAGGTAGCGGATCGAGCCGCCGGATCCGGTGAGCTCGATCATGCGCCTCCCGGCCTTGCTGCGACGCAGCACCGAGTTCTGCCACCACACGGTGCGCCACACCGCCAGCCATCCGAACGGACCGCGCGCCTGGATGACCGCGACGTCGAGGGTGCCGTCGGTGATCGAGGCGTCGGGGATGAGCGCGATGCCCGCGGGCAGCGCCCCGCAGTTCGCGAACAGCATGCTGTGCACCTTGACCGAGTGCAGCTTGAGGTCGTCCACCGCGTACATGATGCGGAACGGCTTCGCGCCGGGCAGGGAGCGCGCGGCGCCGTCGACGTAGGCCACCCAGCCCACGGACTTCTTGAGACCCGGACGGGTGTTCGCGATCATGTGCGCGTCCAGTCCGATGCCGGCGAGCACGACGAACCCGTGCCTCTGCACGTTCCCGTCCGCCCGGGTCAGTTCCGCCCAGCCGATGTCGACCGGATGGCGGTCGCCGTGGAACACCGCGTCGATCACGGTCGACGGGGTGTCCAGCGCCAGGCCCAGATTGCGGGCGAGGAGGTTGCCCGTGCCGCTGGGAACGATCGCCAGAGGCACGCCCGTGCCCGCCATCGTCTCGGACACGGCGCGGACGGTGCCGTCGCCGCCGGCCACCAGCACGGCGGCGGCCCCGTCGGCGAGGGCGATGCGGGTGGCCTCCTGGCCGGGATCCTGCACGGAGGTCTCGACGATGAGCGGGGCGTCCCAGCCCGCCTCGGCCGACAGCATGCGCAGCAGTTCGACGAGCTTCGGCGCATCGGCCTTGACCGGGTTGACGACGAGTGCGGCGCGCGGGCGTCCGGCCTCGTCAGTCATGCGCTCAGCCTAGCCCGCGGCCTCCCGCGCTTCTCTCGATCGAGTCGTCCCCCTGAGCGCGACCTATATCCCGTGCTCAGGGGGACGACTCGACGCAGAGAGAGGCCCGAAGACGACGCCCTAGACTTGTCAGGTGATCGACCTCGCCCTTCTCCGCGACGAGCCCGAGCTCGTCCGTCAGTCCCAGGCCGCGCGCGGCAACGCGCCGGAGACCGTCGATGCGGCGATCGAGGCCGACCGATCGCGCCGTGCGGCCCTCTCCGCGTTCGAGGAGCTGCGCGCCGAGCAGAACGCGTTCGGCAAGCAGGTCGCGAAGGCGCCCAAGGACGAGAAGGCTGCACTGGTCGCGCAGGCGAAGGACCTCGCCGAGCGGGTGAAGCAGGCGCAGGCCGCGTCGAACGAGGCCGCGGAGGTCGCGGCGGACGCGCTCGCCGCGATCGAGAACGTCGTCATCGACGGAGTCCCCGCCGGTGGCGAGGACGACTTCGTCGAGCTGCGCCGGGTCGGCGAGACCCCGACGTTCGACTTCGAGGCGCGCGACCACCTCGCCATCGGCGAGCTCCTCGGCGCGATCGACATGGAGCGCGGGGCGAAGGTCTCCGGCGCCCGGTTCTACTTCCTCACCGGCATCGGTGCGCGGCTCGAGATCGCGCTCATGAACCTCGCGCTGGACAAGGCTCTCGCCGCCGGATTCACCCCGATGATCGTGCCCACGCTGGTGCGCCCGGAGATCATGCAGGGGACCGGCTTCCTCGGCAAGCACGCCGACGAGGTCTACCACCTCGACAAGGACGACGACCTCTACCTTGTCGGCACCAGCGAGGTGGCCCTGGCCGGCTATCACTCCGGGGAGATCGTCGACCTGTCCCGCGGCGCCCTGCGCTACGCCGGCTGGTCCACCTGCTACCGCCGCGAGGCCGGTTCCTATGGCAAGGACACCCGCGGCATCATCCGCGTGCACCAGTTCAACAAGCTCGAGATGTTCGTCTACACGACCCCCGAGGACGCCGAGGCCGAGCACCTTCGCCTCGTCGGCCTGCAGGAGGAGATGCTCACGGCGCTCGGCCTGTCCTACCGGGTGATCGACGTGGCGGCAGGGGATCTCGGATCCAGTGCCGCGCGCAAGTACGACATCGAGGCGTGGGTGCCCACGCAGGGCGCATTCCGCGAGCTGACCTCCACGTCGAACTGCACCACGTATCAGGCGCGCCGCCTCGACATCCGGCACCGGCCGGACGCGGTGGAGGGCACGGCGAAGACCCAGCACGTGGCGACGCTGAACGGCACCCTGGCCACCACGCGCTGGATCGTCGCGATCCTCGAGACGCACCAGCAGGAGGACGGATCCGTGCGGGTGCCGGAGGTCCTGCGTCCCTATCTCGGCGGGCTCGAAGTGCTCCGCCCGCTCGGCGCCGCATCGGTCCCTGAGCCTGTCGAAGGCGCCGTGGAGGCCGAGGGCTCGAACGCATGACGAACGCCTGGCTCATCGCCCTCGACATCGACGGCACCATCCTGCTGCAGGACGAGACGATGAGCCCGGGCGTCCCCGACGCCGTGGCTCGCGCGCGCGACGCAGGCCACGAGGTCATGCTCGCGACCGGCCGCAGCTGGATGGGCACGCACCGCTTCCTCGACCAGCTCGAGATCCGCCCCGAGTTCGTGGTGTGCTCGAACGGTGCGGTCACCATGCGGCGCATCGGGTCGGCCGCGGAGGCCGCAGCAGGCCTCGCCGTAGACGGCTATGAGCGCTGGAACGTGGAGACCTTCGACCCCTCCGCCGTGCTCGCGCTGCTGCACGACCGTCTGCCCGACGCGCGGTACATGGTGGAGCTCGGATCCGGCCAGCGCCTATACACCGCCGAGCTCGACGACTGGACGCTCGACGGCGGGCGCCAGGTCTCCTTCGCTGAGCTGAGCGCCCAGGAGGTGTCGCGCGTGGTCGTGGTCTCGCCGGGCCACGATGAGGACGACTTCCACCGGCTCGTGCAGGACGCCGGGCTCAACGAGGTGTCGTACGCGATCGGCTGGACCGCGTGGCTTGACATCGCGCCCCGCGGCGTGGACAAGGGCACCGCTCTGGCTCGCGTGCGGGAGACGCTCGGCGGCGAGGGCGACCTCGTGATGGTCGCCGGAGATGGCCGCAACGACCTCGGCATGTTCGCCTGGGCGCGCGACTTCGGAGGCCGCGCGGTGGCGATGGGGCAGGCGCCCGAGGAGGTCAAGGCTGCGGCCAGCGAGGTCACCGGCGACGTCGAGGACGGCGGACTCGCCACGGCCATCGAGCGGATCGTGCTCACCGTTCCCGCGGCCTCCTGATCCTCTTCTGCGCCGCCATCAGGCTTTCACTCAGCGGCCGCCCAGCCGCGTCCGGGCACAATGGAGAAGCGCTCGCAGGGCGCTACCCGGTTCTCCGTTAGACTCAACCCCTGTTCGGCGTGCGCATGCGCGCCGAGGAGAGTTGTCCGAGCGGCCGAAGGACCTGGTCTTGAAAACCAGTGGGCAGCAATGTCCCGTGGGTTCGAATCCCACACTCTCCGCTGAGTGAGCGCAGGGTGGCGCGGTTCACCCCGCTGAACGTGAAAGGCACCGTGTGAGCGTGACGCCCCGATCCCGACGCCCCGTCGCCGGACACGGCCAGCTGCGCCGTCCGAGCGCCTGGAGCCAGCTGATGAAGATCCTCGGCATCGCCATGGCCGTGGTGCTCGTCTCGGGTGTCTCCGTCGCGGCGTACGTCGCCTACGACCTGGGCCACACGTTCAGTGCGAACGCGGTCGCTCTGGATGGCGAAGCGTCGGTGCCGCCGGACATCGGTGCGATCAAGGGCGGCGTGAACATGCTGCTCGTGGGCAGCGACATCTGCGAGTCGAAGTTCTCTGCGGAGTTCGGCGACCGCTGCTCGGATCCGGGCAACGAGGGCGAGCGCAACGACACGAACCTGCTGCTGCACATCTCCGACGCCCCGCGACGGGTGACCGTCATCACGTTCCCGCGTGACCTCATGGTCCCGATCCCGTCGTGCACCGACGCGCAGGGCAACGCGACCAGCGAGATGTCCAAGCAGCCGATCAACGTCACGCTCGAGACGGGCGGGCTGAACTGCGTCGCCCGCACGATCAGCAAAGTGTCCGGGCTCGACATCCAGTTCGCCGCGAAGGTCACCTGGGGCGGCGTGATCGAGATCACGAACGCCATCGGCGGCGTCGACGTCTGCATCGCCAACGGCATCGACGATCCCGACACCGCGCTCAAGCTCACGCCGGGCACGCATACTCTGCAGGGGTACGAGGCCCTGCAGTTCCTGCGCACCCGGCACGGCGTCGGCGACGGCAGCGACCTCGGGCGCGGCAGCAACCAGCAGGTGTACATGTCGTCGCTGGCACGCAAGATGGTGTCCGCACAGGTGCTCGGCAACCCCGGCACGCTGCTCAAGCTCGCGAACACGGTGATGTCGAACGTCACCCCCAGCACCACCCTGACCAGCCCGACGTTGCTCGTGCAGATCGCGCTGGCGATGAAGGACGTGCCGCTGGACCAGATCAACTTCGTGAACTACCCGGTGCTCACCGACCCCGACAACCCGAACAAGGTCGTGCCGGACACCGACAGTGCGGACCAGCTCTGGGCGGCCCTCGCGGCGAACCAGCCGATCCAGGTCGCCGGCCAGCGCGACGATGCGGTCGTCTCCGCGACGCCGACGCCGACGGATCCCGCGACGACCGATCCCGCGACGACGGATCCGTCCGCGACCCCGACCCCCGGGGCGACCTCGGGCCCCGTCGAGCTGCCGAAGAACGTCTCCGGCCAGTCCGCGGCACAGCAGACCTGCTCCAACGGCAACGGCTTCGAAGGCTGAGCAGCTTCCCGACGGTAGCGTGTGGGGATGACTCCCCGCACGCRACGGCCGGTTACCGGGCACGGCCAGCTGAGCCGCCCGAGCGCGGGGAGCCAGCTCCTGAAGATCGTCGGCATCGTCCTGGCGGTGATGCTGGTCTCCGGCGTCGGCGTCGCGGCATACGTCGCGTACGACCTGAGCCGCACCTTCGGAGAGGGTGCGGTCGCCCTCGACGGCGAGGAGTCGGTGCCGCCGGACATCGGCGCGATCAAGGGCGGCGTGAACATGCTGCTCGTCGGCAGCGACGTCTGCGAGGACGACTTCAAAGCGCAGTTCGGCGACCGGTGCTCGGATCCCGAGGCCGGCGGTGAGCGCAACGACACGAACCTTCTGCTGCACATCTCGGACAACCCGCGACGGGTGACCGTCATCACGTTCCCGCGCGACCTGATGGTGCCGATCCCGTCGTGCGTCGACTCGGAGGGGAACGACACGAGCCCCAGGGAGAAGGCGCCGCTCAACGAGGCCATCGGCATCGGCGGCCCGAAGAACGGCCTTGCGTGCGTGCACCGCACGATCAGCGAGGTGTCGGGCCTCGACATCCAGTTCGCCGCGAAGGTGACGTGGGGCGGCGTGATGAAGATCACGGACGCGATCGGCGGAGTCGACGTGTGCGTCGCCAACGGCATCAGCGACCCGGACAACACCGGCCTCGAGCTGGGTCCGGGCACGCACACGCTGCAGGGCTACTGGGCGCTGCAATTCCTGCGCGTGCGGCACGGCGTCGGCGACGGGGGAGACCTGAGCCGGGGCAGCAACCAGCAGGTGTACATGTCGTCACTTGCGCGCAAGATGGTCTCCGCCGAGGTGCTCGGCAACCCCGGCACACTGCTGAAGCTCGCGAACACCGTGATGTCCAACGTGACGCCGAGCACCACGCTGACCAGCCCCAGGCTGCTGGTGCAGATCGCGCTGGCGATGAAGGACGTGCCGCTCGACGAGATCAACTTCGTCAACTATCCGGTGTTCGACGACCCGGACAACCCCGGCGTCAAAGTCATCCCGGACCGCGACAGCGCCGACCTGCTGTGGGCGGCGCTCGCCGCGAACGAGCGGATCCAGGTGACCGGTCAGCGCGATGCTGTCGTGCCGGCCACACCCGCGCCCACCGACCCGACGACGCCGGATGGGGCGACGCCGGCACCCGGCGAGACGGCCGGTCCCGTCACGCTGCCCGAGAACATCACGGGTCAGTCGGCGAACCAGGAGACCTGCTCGAACGGCGGCGACTCCTAGCCGGTTCGCAAGGCCCTCGCGGACCCGTTAGGATGGTCCCTGGTGTTCGGCATGCCGGACATCTGGAGACGTCGCATAGTCAGGCCTAGTGCACCACCCTGCTAAGGTGGAGTCCTCGCAAGGGGACCGAGGGTTCAAATCCCTCCGTCTCCGCCACGAAGTACCTGAGCAGAGACATCTTCAGGGTTTCCTCCCGCCGCCCTCTTTCTGACGAGGATCTACCCGTCGTCGAACTCGCGGCGCAGGTACTGGGGCGCCTGCACCCGCCATGCCTCGGTCACGAGTTCGGCGAGATGATCGTCGTCGATCGCCCGCATCCGGAACGCGATCTTCGGCTCGCCCCACCGTGTCGTCTGGCGGAGGAACACGTCCGGCGCCATTTCCCGCAACGCGAGCGCATCGAGCGCGTCGGCGACCTTCACGCCGACCACAAGCTCCGACGCGATGACCTCACGGAGGTCTTCCGGGATGCTCGGCCACGGCGAGCACTCCCACGCGAAGAGCTTGTTGCGGACGAACCAGGCGGCACCGCCGGTCATCGCGCGCTCCTCGCTGCCGGGCAGGCGGGCGGCGACACGACGCAGATCATCGAGCGTGGCCATGCGTCGAGACTAGGCATCCCCTCGGACACGAACGGAATCGCCCTGGGGCTTCGCCGGGGCCTCCGCGACATTCGGCGTGATCACTCGCGCTGCAGACGGATGCGGGGTGCGCGGAGACAACCGCGCACCCCGCATCCGTCGCCGGGGTCACTGGGCCGGCAGCACGTGCTCCCCGCTGCGGTCGGTCGCGAGCGACAGCGACGAGATGTACTGCTTCTCGCCGTTCGGGCCGGGTACCGCCGAGGCGAGCATGTCCGGCCGTTCGAAGGAGATGCCGGTGGCGACGTCGAGCAGCTTCTCCGCGCTGGGGTTGCCATCCGCGTCGAGCAGGGGCAGGTCGATGCCGTCATCCGTGCGGCGGAGGTAGTAGCGGCCGCGAGTGAGGATCGCCATGACCGGGGTCGCGACGAACGCGATCAGCACGGCGAACACCGGCGAGAACGGCTGCACGGCCGCTCCGAACGCACCGAAGAACATCGCGATGGAGATGCCGCCGCTCAGCAGCAGGGCGACGATCCCGACCGGGTTCCAGGCGTAGAGCATGCCGCGGCGGAACTCTGGCTGCTTCGGCGAGAGCTTCAGGACGTACTTGTTGATCGCGATGTCGGTCGCGACCGTGACGATCCACGCCATGCCGAGGTTGGCGTAGAACCCGAGCACGGTGTTGAGGAAGGCGAACATGTTGGCCTCCATCAGCACGAGCGCGATGGCCACGTTCACGACGACGAAGACCACGCGTCCGGGATAACTCTTCGTGATGCGGGTGTACGCGTTCGTCCACGCGAGCGATCCGGAGTACGCGTTCGTCACGTTGATCTTGATCTGCGAGATCACCACGAGCACCACGGCGAGCGTCATGGCCAGCCATCCGGGCACCATCTGCTGGTAGATGCCGAGGAACTGGTGCACCGGCTCGTTCGCGCTCGCAGACGCCTGCGGGTCGAGCGTCGAGATCAGGTAGACCGCGAGGAACAGACCGACGGCCTGCTTGATCGCGCCGAACACGACCCATCCCGGGCCGGCGATGATCACAGCGGCCCACCAGCGGCGCCGGTTCGCCGACGTCTTCGGAGGCATGAACCGGAGGTAGTCGATCTGCTCGGCGATCTGCCCGATCAGCGACAGGCACACGCCGGCGGCGAGCATGACGGACGAGAAGGACACGGATCCGTCGCCCTGGCCGTGGAACGAGAAGAAGTCGCCGATCGAAGACGGGTGCGTGATCACCAGGTATGCGAAGGGCAGCACCATGAGCACCAGCCACAGCGGCGTCGTCCACACCTGCAGCTTGGACAGCGCCTTCATGCCGTAGATCACCAGCGGGATCACCATGACGGTGGACACGAAATAGCCCGCCCACAGCGGGATCCCGAGGCCGAGCTGAAGGCCCTGCGCCATGATCGAGCCCTCGAGGGCGAAGAAGATGAAGGTGAAGGTCGCGAAGATCACGTTGGTGATTACGGATCCGTAGTATCCGAAACCGGATCCGCGGGTGATGAGGTCGAGATCGAGGTTGTAGCGCGCGGCGTAGTACGCGAGCGGGATGCCGGTCACGAAGATCACCACGGCGGCGACGGCGATGCCCAGCAGCGCATTCACGGTGCCGTGCGTGATGCCGATGTTGGCGCCGATCGAAAAGTCGGCGAGGTAGGCGATTCCGCCCAGGGCGCTGGTCGCGACGACGCCGGGCGCCCATTTGCGGTAGCTGCGCGGCGCGAAGCGCAGCGTGTAGTCCTCGAGGCTCTCCTTGGTCGCGGCGCGCGCATCGGTCGTCTCACCGCCCTCGCCCGTCGTTGTGGGGCCGGCGTCCTCGGGGCGGGTCATTTCGATGGTCATGCGGATCCGTTCGTCGGGGGATGGACACGGAGCGAGCGGTGCAGGTGAGCCCGCGCCGCTCGTGGAGCCATCCTGTTCCCCCGGGAGCCGCCGACGATGTCAGCCGTGTTGCGATCCTGTTAAGTCCCGTTCCGGGAGACCTCGCCAGGATCGACCGATCTCAGATGCCTCCGTCGATCGACCGGGGGAACTCGGTCGGGTTCTCCGGGACCATGACCTGGGTGTCGACATTCAGGCTCTCGCCCTGGAAGAACCTCTTCGATCGGGGGAACAGGTACCAGACGAACATCAGCACGAGTCCGATAGCGAGCGAGCCGATGCCGACCACGAAGGTGCCGCCGATGCCGAAGAGCACCGAGTAGCCGTAATCGACATCCCACATGTCGATCGCCGACTGCACGAAGGCGGCCGCGAGCATGAGCCCGCCGAGCAGGGGGAACAGTCCCTTGAAGAAGAAGCTGCGCGGCGAGGTGAAGATGTCCCTGCGGAAGTACCAGACGCACGCGAAGCCGGTGATCGCGTAGTAGAACGCGATGGCCAGGCCGAGCGAGAGGATCGAGTCCTGCAGGATGTTGTCGCTGATCAGCGTCATGCCGACGTAGTACGCGACCGCGACGATGCCCATGATGATCGTCGAGAACGACGGGGTCTTGTAGACCGGGTGCACCTCCTTGAACCTCGCGGGAAGTGCGCGATAGACGCCCATCGCGAGCGTTCCCCGGGCGGTCGGGAGGATCGTGGTCTGTGTGGAGGAGATCGCCGAGATGATGACGGCCACCACCAGCACCCAGCCGAACGGGCCGAGCAGCCCGTCCTTGATCGCGAGGAAGAAGTCATCCGCGTGCTCCTCGTTGCCGAGGCCGGTCCCGGTCTTGCCGAGACCCGCGTACATCATGGCGGCGATCGTCACCGCGACATAGGTGAGGAGCAGGATGACGCAGGTCAGCAGCGCGGCCCGGCCGGGGATGCGCTTCGGATCCTTCGTCTCCTCGTTCAGGGCCAGGCAGGTGTCCCATCCCCAGTAGATGAAGAGGGCGAGGAGGATCGCCTCGGTGAATCCCGACCACGAGGTGAACGCGAACGGGTTCATCCACTCCCAGGAGAAGTCGATCGCGTGCGGAGCGTTGCCGCTGGCGATCTGCCAGAAGACGGCGACGATGAAGACGACGAGAGCGAGGTACTGGATGCCGAGCAGCACGTTCTGGATGCGCTCGCCGATCTCGACGCCGCGCCAGCTGACCCAGGTCATCGCCGCGATGAAGACGACCGCGGCGAGGATGACGCGCCAGTCGCTGTTCTCGAGATCGAAGCCGATCAGGGACCAGAAGTACACGGAGGCGATCTGCGCGAGGTTGGCGAGGACGACCATGCCGGCGACCGCGACGCCCCAGCCGCCCATCCAGCCCACCCAGGGACCGAATGCCTTGGTGGCCCAGGTGAAGGTGGTGCCGCAGTCGGGAACCGCGTTGTTCAGCTCCCGATAGGCGAAGGCGATCAGAAGCATCGGCACGAAGGCGAGCACGAACGCGATGGGCGCCTGGGCTCCGACCGCGATGACCACCCATCCGAGGGAGGCGACGAGGGAGTACACCGGTGCCGTGGACGCCAGGCCGATGACGGTCGAGCCCCAGAGGCCCAGCGTTCCGGCCGCCAGCCCCTTGCCTTCGGGGCGTTCCAGCTGGATGGGTGTTGTTGACATGAACAGAACCGTATGCGGGATACGGTTTCGAGTCAATGTCCGCGCAATAACAACGAATTACGTATCTGTTACGGGTGCATCACGATGAAATCCGCACACTTACCGACTTTCGACAGTCAGGGTGCCTGATATGCGGACGAGGTGGCCGGCCGGATCCGTGCGGCGGACCGCCCCGGAGCGCGCTCGCCATGTTGCATCGCGGACTTCCGCCGGAAATCCCCGCGAAATGCGCGGGTGGAAAGGTCCAGTCATGGAAACGTCCTTCGCCGGCTACTGGAGTCGACAGATCGCGGGATCCCGATCCGGTTCGCCCTGGGATGAGATGTTCGACGCGCACGATGCGGGCGCGGAACTCGCCRCCAGGGATCCGTACCGATCCATCCACCGTGCCCTCAGCGACATGTCGGCGGACGATCTCCAAGGACGGGTCGAGGCGCTCGCCGGGGCGTATCTGTCACAGGGTGTGACCTTCGACTTCGCCGGCGAGGAGCGTCCGTTCCCGCTCGACGTCGTCCCCCGGGTGATCGCGTCCGACGAGTGGCGCGAGGTCGACCTCGGCGTCGCGCAGCGGGTGCGGGCGCTGGAGGCGTTTCTCGCAGACGTGTACGGCGCACGCCGGTGCGTCACGGACGGCGTGGTGCCGGCTCCGCTGATCGCCTCCTCGAGCCACTTCCACCGGCAGGCGGCGGGGATCGTGGCCGCGAACGGAGTGCGGATCCAGGTCGCCGGGATCGACGTCATCCGGGACGAGTCGGGTGGGTGGCGCGTGCTGGAGGACAACGTCCGGGTGCCGAGCGGGGTGAGCTACGTGCTCGCCAACCGGCGGGCGCTGGCGCAGATGGTGCCGGAGATGTTCGCGGACATGCGCGTGCTGCCCGTGGTCGACTATCCGAACCGCCTGCTCGGCGCCCTGCGCGCGGCGGCTCCGTCGGCCGCCG
Organism: Microbacterium sp. 01T413_2; assembly: GCF_056398985.1. Classification (NCBI taxonomy): domain Bacteria; kingdom Bacillati; phylum Actinomycetota; class Actinomycetes; order Micrococcales; family Microbacteriaceae; genus Microbacterium; species Microbacterium sp. 01T413_2. The sequence goes on along the minus strand of NZ_JBFTQL010000018.1, from coordinate 6,759 downwards.
ACGATCCGACGGTCGTGGTGCTCACACCTGGCGTGTTCAACTCGGCGTACTACGAGCACACGCTGCTGGCGCGGCTGATGGGCGTCGAGCTGGTGGAGGGCCGCGATCTGTTCTGCTCCGGCGGGCGGGTCTGGATGCACACCACCACCGGCCCGCGCCGGGTGGACGTGATCTACCGCCGTGTGGATGACGAGTACCTGGATCCGCAGCAGTTCCGCCCCGACTCGATGCTGGGGGCGGCCGGGATCCTGAACGCGGCCCGGCTCGGCAACGTCACGATCGCGAACGCGGTGGGCAACGGCGTCGCCGACGACAAGCTCGTCTACACCTACGTGCCCGACCTGATCCGCTATTACCTCTCCGAGGAGCCGATCCTGGCGAACGTCGACACCTGGCGGCTGGAGGATCCTGGCGCCCTCGAAGAGGTGCTCGACCGGCTGGACGAACTGGTCGTGAAGCCGGTCGACGGGTCCGGGGGCAAGGGTCTGATCATGGGTCCCGCCGCGTCGCGTGCCGAGCTCGATGCGGCGCGGAAGACGCTCGGCGAGGATCCGCGAGGGTGGATCGCGCAACCGGTCGTGCAGCTGTCCACGATCCCCACGCTCGTGGACGACGGCTTCCGACCCCGGCACTCCGATCTCCGACCGTTCGCGGTCAACGACGGTGAGGACATCTGGGTGCTGCCGGGCGGCCTCACCCGCGTGGCGCTCCCGGAGGGGCAGCTCGTCGTGAACTCGAGCCAGGGCGGCGGCTCGAAGGACACCTGGGTGCTGGAGGATCCGGCGATGCCGCGGGCGTCGGCGACGATCCGCGCCGCCAGGGTCGCCGCGCCGACCGCTGCCGGCCTCTCCGGGGCAGCGGTCCTGCCGCTGCCGGTGCCGCCGCTGGATGATCCGCAGCAGCAGCAGCAGCAGCAGCAGCAGCAGCAGCAACAACAACAGCAACAGCAACGGCGGCAGGAGGAGGCATCATGCTGAGCCGGATCGCCGAGGCGCTGTTCTGGATCGGGCGATATGTCGAACGCGCTGACGGCACCGCGCGCATCCTCGACGTGCACCTGCAGCTGCTGCTCGAGGATCCGTGGGCCGACGAGGAGTCGGTGTGCCGCACCGTGCTGTCCGTCATGGGCATGCCGGATGCGGCCGGGGGCAACCCGCGTCGCGGTGACGCGCTCCGCGCGCTCGCGACGGATCGGACCAGGGCCATCTCCGTCGCGCATTCGCTGTCCTCCGCCCGTGAGAACGCCCGCCGCGCCCGCGAGGTGATCTCCCAGGACCTCTGGGAGGTGTTGAACACGACCAACGCCCGTCTGCCGCTGCGCGTCGACTTCGAGCGGTCCCACTCCTTCTTCCAGTGGGTGCGCGAGCGCGCGGCGCTGACCTATGGCGTCGCCGAGACGTCGATGAGCCGTGATGAGGCCTGGTATTTCTTCGTGCTCGGGCGTGCGCTGGAGGCCGCCGACATGACCGCGCGGCTGCTGGTCTCCGCCGCGCGCACCGACGGCGGGGGTGCGATCAACTGGATGACGCTGCTGCGCAGCTGCGATGCGTACGACGCCCATCTGCGGGTGCATCGGTCCATGCCGACCGCGACCTCGGCGACGGAGTTCCTCCTGATCGACCGGCATTTCCCGCGCTCGGTGCTGTCGAGCGTGATCCGCGCCGAGGAGAGCCTGCAGCGCATCGGACAGAGTTCGCCGCTGCTGCCACCCGACGCCGTGGGACGGGCGATCGGACGACTCCGATCGGATCTGGAGTACCGTCCCGTGGCGGATCTCGTGCTCGTGCTGGAGAGCAGCATGCATCACGTGCAGGAGAGCGTCTCCACGATCAGCAACGCCGTGCAGGACCAGTACTTCCCATCGATCGCCGCACCCGTCTGGACCGAGGAGACGCTATGACCAGGCTCAGGATCGTGCACCGCACCGGCTTCCAGTACGCCTCGCCCGCGACAGCCTCGTACAACGAGGCCCGCATGYTGCCGCGCACGCAGGATCGCCAGCTCGTGCTGCAGGCTCGCGTCGAGACTCAGCCGGCGACGCATCCGAACACCTACAACGACCATTGGGGAACCCCGGTGACCGCCTTCGAGGTGCTCACCCCGCATGAGGAGCTCTCCGTCGTGGCGACGAGCGTCGTCGAGACGCGGACGGTCCCCGCCCGGGGCCGCGAGATCGGCTGGGCGCAGATCTCACACGCCGCAGCGACGTCGCTCGACGTCGCGGAGATGCTGATCCAGACGCACGCCACCCAGCCGGACGAGCAGATGCGCGAAATCGCGGCCGAGACCCGGGCCTCGCACGACGGCATCGATGACGCGGCGACGGCCATCTGCCGGATCGTCGGCGAGGCGATGACCTACCGCCGCGGCGTGACGGGCGTGAACTCGACGGCCCGCGACGCATGGCCCGCGCGCGCAGGGGTGTGCCAGGACATCGCACATGTGACGCTCGGGATGCTCCGCGCCGCAGGCATTCCGTCCCGGTACGTTTCGGGCTATCTGCATCCGGACGCGGATCCGAAGGTGGGGGAGACCGTCGTGGGCGAGTCGCACGCCTGGGTGGAGTGGTTCTCGGGCCGGTGGTGCGGGTACGACCCCACCAACCTCGTCGAGATCGGCCCGTCGCATGTGTTCGTGGGCGTCGGCCGCGATTATTCCGACATCGCGCCTCTTCGCGGGGTCTACGCCGGATCCGGCGCGTCGGAGCTGTTCGTCTCGGTCGACATCACACGGCTGGAGTGACGCGGCCGTCGTGACCTGACGGATCCCGCCCCGGGCGTCTTCGGACGCTCGGGGCGAAGTCGTCCGGGGCGGATCCGACCTGCTTCGCGAGAATGACCTCGGCCCTCCCTGACTTCATCCGGGAGGGCCGAGGTCTGCGGTACCGGTCAGCCGTCGGAACGCAGCGCCTCGGTCGCCTGGCGGTGCGCCACCACAGGGTGCTTGCCCGTGAAGCCCTCGCGTTCGCGCGCCGCGGCGAGGATCCCCTTGCGGGCGGCGAACCACCCGACGATGAGCGCCGGGATGATCACGATGAGGGAGAGCAGCACCCAGCGGCCCACCTCGGAGAAGCCCATGGTCACGAGCACGAAGGCCAGGAACGCGAGGGTGAGATAGCCGGTGTAGGGAGCGCCGAACATCCGGAACGACGTGCGCCGCAGCACGCCCTTCTTGGTGAGCGAGTGGAACTTGAGCTGGCACAGGATGATGGTGGCCCAGCCCCCGATGATGCCGAGTGCGGAGACCTCGAGCACGATCTCGAACGCCTGAGAGGGCCACAGTGCGTTGATCCCGACGCCGGCGAAGGTGATGACGGCGGTGAGCAGGATGCCGCCGTAGGGGACGCCGTTGCGGCTCATCCGGGCGGTGAAGCGGGGTGCGGAGCCGTTGACGGACATGGAGCGCAGGATGCGGCCGGTGGAGTACAGCCCGGCATTCAGGCTGGACAGGGCGGCGGTGAGCACGACGAAGTTCATGACCGAGCCGGCCACGGCGCCGGTTTCGGCGCCCCCGAGGTGGGAGAAGAAGGTCACGAACGGCGACTCCCCGGCCTTGTACGTGCTGAACGGCAGCAGCAGGGAGAGCAGCAGCACGGATCCGACGTAGAAGATCGCGATCCGGATCACGACGGTGTTGACGGCCTTCGGCATGACCTTCGCCGGCTCCGCCGTCTCGCCCGCGGCCGTGCCGACCAGCTCGATGGCGGCGTACGCGAAGACCACGCCGGAGATCGCGAGGAGCGGCGCCACGGCGCCGGTGGGGAAGATCCCGCCGTGGTCGGTGATCACGGAGAATCCGGTCACACCGATGTCGGTCGTGCCGTGGAAGACGATCACGCAGGTGCCGATCACGAGGAACAGGACCAGTGCGGTGACCTTGATCATCGCGAACCAGAACTCCATCTCGCCGAAGAGCTTCACGCTGACGAGGTTGAGGGACAGCACGACGACGAGGGCGACGAGGGCGATCACCCATTGCGGGACGGCTTGCAGGGGCGGCCAGTAGTGGGCCCAGAACTTGACGTAGAGGGCGGCGGCGGTGACGTCGACGATGGAGGTCATGGCCCAGTTGAGGAAGTAGAGCCAGCCGCTGACGAAGGCCATCTTCTCGCCGTAGAACTCGCGGGCGTAGGAGACGAAGGATCCGGAGGAGGGGCGGTGCAGGACGAGTTCGCCGAGGGCGCGGAGGATGAGGAAGGCGAAGAAGCCGCAGACGGCGTAGACGAGGATGAGGGCGGGTCCGCTGGAGGCGAGTCGGCCGCCGGCGCCCATGAAGAGGCCGGTGCCGATGGCGCCGCCGATCGCGATCATCTGGATCTGCCGGGGCTTGAGCGCCTTGTGATAACCCGCGTCCTCTTTGGAGAAGTCTTCGACGGCCATGGTGCGGTCGCCGGTCAGCTCGCGCTCGTTCTCGAGGGCGTCCTCGGGGTCGAGGGTCGGGCCGTGTTCAGGAGAAGTGCTCATCAGAGACTCCTTTCACTGGAAGGGCTGGAGCCGGCCGAGTCCGGAGATGCCTCCCGGGATCCTCGATGCTCGGGCCGTGCTCCGCGGTAAGGCGCCAGTTTCATGGAGGGGCGTTACATCGTCGTTTCTCGGAGATCACACACGTTTCGCAGGACGATTTGCGCGTCATGTCTGAGAATGCCGCGCGGTTAGGCTCGGCTGCATGGCAGATGACGTTCGCAACGTGCACGAAGCGCTCTCTACGATCGGCGAGCATTGGCAGCCGCATCGACTCGCGAGCATCAACGACTACGACCTCAAGGTGGTCAAGCTGCAGGGCGAGTTCGTCTGGCACACGCACCCCGAGACCGATGAGCTCTTCATGGTGGTGAGTGGACAGCTCACGATCCAGCTCCGAGATCGGGATGTCGTGTTGAACCCGAACGACCTCTTCGTCGTGCCGCGGGGCGTCGAACACTGCCCGAAGGCAGAGGGAGAAGTCCAGGCGATCCTGTTCGAGCCCCAGGGGACGCTCAACACCGGGGACGCGGGTGGAGATCGGACGGCGCAGCTGCGCGAGCTCAGTTAGCAGCGGGCGTCGCCGCGCGTTGGTACTGTCAGCCGACAGCACTCCAGAGGGGGAGCCATGACGCGCGATGAACGGGACGAGGMGACCGGGATCCAGACCTGGTCGCTGCCGGTCGTGTGGGTGGGGTTCCAATTGCTCATCATGTCGATCCTCGTCGTCGCGGGCGTGTTCATCCTGGTACGGACAGCGACCGGTCACGCCGGGCCGCCGTTGTGGTTCCTCGCGCTCTGGTTCGGCGCCCTCGGCGCCGTTATCGCTTAGGCATCACGCCGCTCAGCTGTGCCGGAGCGTCGCGAAGGAGGGCCGCAGCGCCGCGGGTGATCCCGTCGTGTCGAAGTCGTGACAAGCAGGCGTTGACGTACCAGATCCGCGTGTCTAAACTCGGGTTTACAACGTTGAAGTACAACGTTGTAAACCCGACCGATCAGAGGCGATCGGAATCACGAGAGGCATTCAATGAAGAAACTGCTTGCGGCCGCCGTGGTCGCCGCCGGCGTCACCGCAGCGCTGACCGGATGCTCCGGATCAACCGGATCCGCTTCCTCGGCACCCGTGACGCTCACCTTCTGGCACGGCTACACCGAGGCCGACGGCAAGGTGCTCGACCAGATCGTCCAGGACTTCAACAAGTCCCAGAAGGGCATCACGATCAAGACCGAGACCAAGACCTGGGCCGTCATCGGCGACACCCTGCTGCCCGCGCTGTCCGCCAAGACCGGGCCGGACATCGTCGCCCTGCCCGCGGAGAACCTTCCGGTCTACGCCGGCAAGGGAGCATTCGCCAAGCTCGACGACTTCTATGCGAGCGACGCCGTGACAAGTGCCTCGCTCAACAAGAGCGCGGTCGAGATGGAGAAGGTCGACGGCTCGTACTACGGAATCCCCACCGGCTTCGTGCCGCTCTCGGTCATCTACAACAAGGCCCTCTTCGACAAGGCCGGCATCACGTCCTTCCCGAAGTCGTGGGACGAATGGGTCGCCGACGCCAAGAAGCTCACGGTCGACGCCGACGGTGACGGCACGCCAGAGCGGTACGGCCTCGCGCTGCCCGATCACGCCACCGTCGGAAACGGCGTGTGGCCCACCCTGTTCTACGGCAACGGCGGCGGGATCGTGGACAACGGGAAGTCCGTGCTCGACTCGAGCGCGAACGCCGAAACGCTCTCCTACTGGGCAACCGCGGTGAAGGACGGCAAGATCTCTCCGACCGGTCTCGACGGCGTCGCCGCCGACAAGCTGTTCTCGTCCGGCAAGGCGGCCATGGAGATCGGAGGTCCGTGGATGGCTTCCGTGGCGACGGAGAACAAGATCGACTACGGCATCGCCGGCGTCCCCGCCGGCCCGAAGGCCGATGCCGTGTCGGCGATCGGCATCTCCGCCGCCGTGACGGCGCAGGCGGATCCCGCCAAGAAGGCGGCAGCCGAGAAGTTCTTCGCCTACTTCTTCACGAAAGACGTGGCGACGAAGTGGTCGCTGGGATCCGGCTGGCCGCCGCTGCGCTCCGACGTTCCTGCCTCGGCCGTCTCGTCGAACCCGGTGGTCGCGTCCCTCACCGAGCTCGCCGGTACGGCCCGCCCGCTCCTGCCCGGCGTCGCCGACAGCACCGACGTGCTCGCCGCGGTCGACGAAGCCACGCAGAAGTCTCTGACCGGCGGCGATCCCTCGGCCCTCCTCAAGTCTGCCTCTGCGCAGGTTTCTCAGACGCTCGGCAAATGACCCACTCCGGAC
>NZ_JBFTQL010000017.1:0-94149 GCF_056398985.1 Microbacterium sp. 01T413_2 | reverse complement strand
GATCTCCTTCCCGGGCAAGAATCTGATCTTCGGCGCGTTCCTGGCGACCATGATGGTGCCGTTGCAGACGATCATCATCCCGGTGTTCCTCATCGTGAAGTCGCTGGGACTTCAGGACGGGCTCGGTTCGCTGATCGTCCCGGCACTCGGCAGCGCATTCGGCACCTTCCTGATGCGGCAGTACTTCATGCAGATGCCCAGGGAACTCGGCGAAGCGGCGCGGATCGACGGGGCGACGCAGTTCGGTGTGTTCTTCCACGTGTACGCGCGGATGGCCGCGCCGGCGATCTCGACGCTGGCGATCCTGAACTTCTCCGGATTCTGGGCGGAGTTCTACCGACCCCTGATCTTCCTGCAGGATCAGAGCACCTTCACCCTGCCGCTCGGCCTGGTCGGACTGCAGGGGAACCTCGGCACGGGCTCGATCTCGGTCGTGCTGGCCGGAGTCGTGCTGTCGATGATCCCGAGCGTGCTGCTGTTCATCGTCGCCCAGCGCTACTTCATCGCCGGCGTCACCGCGGGTTCCTCCCGATGAGCGCCGCCCCCGTCTTCTTCCGCCCCCAGGGCGCCTGGGTGGGCGATGTCATCCCGTTCCAGCAGGACGGCGTCTTCCATCTCTGGTACCTGTACGAGGATCGCGCCGTGCCGAGCACGGGAATGCCCTGGCACCTGGTCACGACCACCGACTTCGTGGACTTCGTCGATCACGGGCTCGCCGTGCCGAGCGGCGGTCCGGACGCGGAGGACTTCAACGTCTACACGGGCTCGGTCGTGCTCGACGACGACGGGGTCGCGCACCTCTTCTCGACGGCGCAGAACCCTCGTCGGCTCGGAACGGATGGGCGCCCGCGGCAGCTGGTCGCCCATGCGACGAGCGCGGACGGCCTGCGCGACTGGGTCAAGCACCCGGAGCACACCTTCGGCGCGACCGAAGGATATGAGACCGGCGACTGGCGGGATCCCTTCGTGTTCCGCGATGGCGACGTGTGGCGGATGCTCGTCGCGGCTCGTCACGCGGACGGTCCGGAACGGCGGCGCGGAACGATCGCGCAGCTGACGTCGACGGATCTCGTGTCGTGGACTCCGGTTCGGCCGTTCTGGGATCCCCGTCGGTACATCGCGCACGAGTGCCCCGACGTGTTCCGCTGGGGGGACTGGTGGTACCTGGTGTACTCCGAGTTCTCCGATGCGTTCTGCACCCGCTACCGGATGGCGCGGTCGCCGAGCGGGCCCTGGCTGACGCCCGAGCTCGACACGATCGACGGGCGGGCGTTCTATGCCGCCAAGACCGTCGAGCGCGAGGGACGGCGGTTCTTCGTCGGCTGGATCTCGACCCGCGAGGGCGGCTCGGATGACGGGGCGTGGCAGTGGGCGGGCACGATGGCGGTGCTCGAGGCCGATCAGGATCCGGACGGGACTCTCGCATTCCGTCTTCCCGACGAGTTCGCCGCATCGTTCTCGGTGCCGGTCGCGTCCGGATTCTCCGCACTGCCGGCGTCGTTGTACGGCGCGGACCGGTTCGCCCAGCTCATCGGCGATGCGGATCTGCACGATTCGTATCTGCTGACCGCCGAGATCGACATCGCGGCCGGCGTGGAAGAGGTCGGGCTGCTGGTGCGCGCCACTGCGGACGGCGACCAGGCCGGAGCGATCCGGCTGGAGCCACGACGCGATCGGGTCGTCTTCGACCGCTGGCCACGAGCCCTCACCGGAGGCGAGCAGTGGCAGATCTCCGGCGACGTGCCGTTCGTCCTCGAACGCCCCTGCCCGCTGGCACCGGGGCGCCACCATGTGCAGATCGTGGCGGACGGCGACATCCTCGTCGCGGTCATCGATCGTCGGGTCGCTCTGAGCACCCGTCTGCACCGCCGCGCGGGCGAGCGCATCGGCTTCTTCGTCAACGGCGGCGCCGCCGAACTCGTCTCCCTCGACGTCCGCATCCGGTCGTGAGGAAAACCGCCGTCATCAGCATCCCCGGAGAATCGCCGTGACCCCATCGCTCATGCACTTCCGTCCTGCACGCAACTGGATGAACGACCCGAACGGGCTCGTGTTCCACGGCGGCCGGTACCACCTCTACTTCCAGTACAACCCCGAGGGCGCGACCCACGGCTTCATGAGCTGGGGGCACTCGTCCAGCACCGATCTCGTCCGGTGGGAGGAGCATCCGGTCGCGATCCGCTACACGGACGAGCACGAGATCTTCTCGGGCTCGGTCGTGTTCGACGAGCACGACACCAGTGGCCTCGGCGCTGCGGGGACGCCGCCCCTCGTCGCGGTGTTCACGCTCGCCGACCAGGTCGCGCGCCATCAGGCACAGGGCATCGCCTCGAGCCTGGACGGCGGGCGCAGCTGGCGCCTGTACGAGGGCAACCCGGTGCTGGACCGGGGGTCTGCCGACTTCCGGGATCCGAAGGTGTTCCGCTACTCAGGGCCGGCGGGCGAGTACTGGGTGATGGTCGCGGTCGAGGCCGTCGAACGCCGCGTCGTGCTGTACCGTTCCGACGATCTGAAGACCTGGGCATACTTGTCCGATTACGGTCCGCGTGGGGCGACCGGGGGTGTGTGGGAGTGCCCTGATCTGTTCCCGCTCGCGGTCGACGGCGATCCCTCCGAGGTGCGCTGGGTGCTGCTGATCAGCCTCAACCCCGGTGGCATCGCCGGGGGATCCGGGACGCAGTACGTCATCGGCTTCTTCGACGGGGTGCGCTTCGTCGCAGACGAGCCGATCCCCCCGGCGGCACCCGGTGAGGGGTGGGAGAACAGCCGTGTTCAGCTCGAGGCATGCGACTGGCTCGACCACGGGCGGGACTTCTACGCCGGGGTGACGTTCTCCGGACTTCCCGATGAGGAGCGGATCCTCGTCGCGTGGATGAGCAACTGGGACTACGCCGGGCTCCTCCCCGTGGACGTCGGATCCCCGCAGCGCGGTGCCATGGCGCTCGCGCGCCGGCTGTCCCTCGTCCGCGCGGATGGGCGGGTGCGACTGCGTCAGGAGGCGATCGGGCCGGAGGTCGCGACGATCGTCGCGCGCGCCGACGTGCGGGCGGAGGGGCCGGTGGAACTGATCGGCGAACTGCCGGATCGGTGTCGGATCGATGTGTGCGTCCGTCTGGACGGAGCCGACGGTTTCGACCTGAACCTGGGCGACACCTCGATCGTGGGGTACTCGGCGGCCGAGGGCATCCTGTGGCTGGATCGACGTCTCGCCGCCGACACGATGCCCGACGGATTCGCCAGCGTCGAGCAGGTGCGGATCGGCGCGCACGGGCGCATCGAGCTGGTCATCTGGCTCGATCGTGACGCGATCGAGGTGTTCGCGTCCGGGGGCACCCGCACGATCACCGATCTGCTGCCCGAGCGCGATGACGCGGGCGCGTCGATCGCGGGGCGAGGCGGTAGCGTTCTCATCGAGCGGTTCGAGGTGGGCGCAGTGCGCGACCTCGTCAGCACAGGGAGTGCGGCCGACATGAAGGGGCAGACGGCGTGACGGAGCAGGTGGCAGTGATCGGGGAGGCGCTCGTCGACGTCGTCGAGGAAGGCGAGACGCACCCCGGGGGATCGCCCATGAACATCGCTGTCGGGCTCGCGCGACTGGGGCACCCCACGACCCTGCACGCGCGGATCGGCGCCGACGCCCACGGCGATCTGGTCCGCGCGCACCTCGACGAAGCCGGCGTTGCGCTCGGCCCCGACACGCTCGTGCCGGGATCCACCTCGACGGCGATCGCGCGCGTGGATGCCGACGGCAAGGCCAGCTACGAGTTCGACATCGACTGGGACATCCCGGTGCCCGACGTGAGCGGCGCCCGCCTCGTGCACACCGGATCGATCGGCGCGCTGCGGGAACCGGGCGCCACGGCGGTCCGTGCCGCGCTCAGCGCGGCCGCGCCCGGGACGCTCCTGACGCTCGACCCCAACATCCGCCCTGATGTGATCGGCGCGCGCGACGAGGTGCTGCGCCGGGTCGCCGACCTGGCCGGGCTGTGCCAGGTCGTCAAGCTCAGCGACGAGGATGCGGCCTGGCTCGCCCCGGAGGCGACGCTCGAGCAGGTGCTCTCCGACCTCGCCGCGCACGGTGCGCGGTTCGTGGTCGTCACCCGCGGGGCGGAAGGATGCCTCGCGCTCGTGGACGGCGCATGGTTCGCGCGTCCGGCGCGTCCCGTCGTCGTCGCGGACACGATCGGCGCGGGCGACGCGTTCATGTCCGGGCTGCTGCACGCCCTGCTGCATGACGGCACCGACCGTCTGCTCGCGGCGGGGGAGCCGCTCGGGGACGACGCGGTGCTCGCGGCTCTGGAGGCCGCCCTCACCAGCGCTGCGCTGACCGTGGCCCGTGCAGGAGCGAACCCTCCGACCTCGGCGGAACTGGACGAGGCACTCCGCGCGTCGCGCGAGTGACGCAAGGCGATCGCGCTGATAGGATTAAAGCCCGTGATGCAGAACTCAGCCGCGCGGACAGACAACGACACCACCAAGCACATCTTCGTGACGGGCGGTGTCGTTTCCTCGTTGGGCAAGGGCCTGACGGCAGCCAGCCTCGGCAACCTGCTCACCGCCCGCGGACTGCGCGTCGTGATGCAGAAGCTGGATCCCTATCTGAATGTGGATCCGGGCACGATGAACCCTTTCCAGCACGGCGAGGTCTTCGTCACGGATGACGGTGCGGAGACCGACCTCGACATCGGACACTACGAGCGCTTCCTCGACATCGAGCTGAGCCAGGCCGCGAACGTGACGACCGGCCAGATCTACTCGCAGGTCATCGCCAAGGAGCGCCGCGGCGAGTACCTCGGCGACACCGTGCAGGTCATCCCGCACATCACCGACGAGATCAAGCGCCGCATGCGCCTGCAGGCCGATGAGACGCCGCGCCCCGACGTCATCATCACCGAGATCGGCGGCACGGTCGGCGACATCGAGTCGCAGCCGTTCATCGAGTCGGCGCGTCAGATCCGCCATGAACTGGGCCGCAAGAACGTGTTCTTCGTGCACGTGTCGCTGGTGCCGTTCATGGGTGCGTCCGGCGAGCAGAAGACCAAGCCGACCCAGCACTCCGTCGCGACGCTGCGCTCGATCGGCATCCAGCCGGACGCGCTCGTGCTGCGCAGCGACCGGCCCGTCACCGACTCGAACAAGCGCAAGATCGCGCTCATGTGCGACGTCGACGAGGATGCGGTCGTGAACGCGGTCGACGTGCCCAGCATCTACGACATCCCGACCATGCTCAACGACCAGGGACTCGACACCTACATCGTCGAGGCGCTCGGGCTCAGCAAGGCCACCGATGTGGACTGGTCGCGGTGGCAGAAGGTGCTGCAGGCGGTGCACAACCCGAAGCACGAGGTCACGATCGGCCTCGTCGGGAAGTACATCGACCTGCCCGACGCCTACCTCTCGGTCACCGAGGCGCTCAAGTCCGGCGGCTTCGCACACGAGGTCGCGGTGAAGATCCGCTGGATCCCGTCCGACTCCTGCGAGACCCCTGAGGGGGCGGCGAAGGCGCTCGCCGACGTCGATGGCATCTGCGTGCCCGGCGGCTTCGGCATCCGCGGCATCGAGGGCAAGCTCGGGGCGCTGCGCTTCGCCCGTGAGCAGGGCATCCCGGCCTTGGGACTGTGCCTGGGACTGCAGTGCATGGTCATCGAGTACGCCCGCAACGTCGCCGGGATCGAGGGCGCCTCGTCCAGCGAGTTCGACCCCGACACCGCCGAGCCGGTCATCGCGACCATGGCTGAGCAGGTCGAGATCCTCGACGGCGGCGATCTGGGTGGCACCATGCGCCTGGGGCTGTACAAGGCGGCGCTCGGCGAGGGTTCGCTCGCCGCCGAGCTCTACGGTGCGACCGAGGCCTCGGAGCGGCACCGCCACCGCTACGAGGTGAACAACGCCTATCGCGACCGCCTGGCGGACGCGGGGCTCTCGTTCTCCGGCCTCAACCCCGAGCTCGACCTCGTCGAATACGTGGAGCTGCCGCGCGACGTGCACCCGTTCTACATCGCCACCCAGGCGCACCCCGAGCTGCGCTCGCGCCCGACCGAGCCGCACCCGCTGTTCCGCGGGCTCGTCGGCGCCGCCATCGAGCGGCACCGCTCCAGCGAGCTGTTCGACGACGAGGACTGACGTGACCGACCCCACCGCCGCGCCGCGGGACGAGCCGTTCGACCCCGAGGTGCTCGCCAGCGCCGAGGTCTATCGCGGCGCGGTGTGGGGGATCCGGGAGGATCGCATCCGCTACGGCGACGGTGAGATCGTGCGGCAGTACATCGATCACTCCGGCGCCGCGGCAGTCGTCGCCATGGACGAGGACGGGCGGGTGCTGCTCATCCAGCAGTACCGGCACCCGATCCGTCAGCGCGACTGGGAGCTGCCCGCCGGACTGCTCGACGTCGTGGGTGAGGATCCGATGGACGCCGCGCGGCGCGAACTCGCCGAGGAGGCGGATCTCGTGGCCACCGGGTGGGAGCCGCTCGTCTCCACCTATACGACACCGGGCAGCAACTCCGAGATCGTGCACATCTACCTCGCCACGGGCCTGAGCCCGGCGGGGGAGACCTTCGCGCGCACGGACGAGGAGGCCGACATCCGGCTCGCCTGGGTGCCGCTGCACGAGGCCGCCGATGGAGTGCTGGCCGGACGGCTGCGCAACGGAATCCTCGCGGTGGGCGTGCTGGCGGCCGAACGGCGCCTGTCGTCCACGGGGCGGCAGAGCCGCGGAGCCTGAGGTGCAGCTCGACCGGGCGCTCGACGCGTATCTCCGGCACGTGACGATCGAGCGGGGGCTTGCCGGGCACACGCTCGCCGCATACCGGCGCGACCTGGACGGATACCTGACGTGGCTGGGCGCGCAGGGGATCACCGACACCGAGGCGATCACCGCAGAGACCGTCGCCGCGTTCGTCGCGGAGCGCGCGAGCTCCGACCCGCCACCGGCCGCATCGAGCCTCGCCCGACTGCAGTCCTCGGTGCGCGGCTGGCATCGCTTCCTCGCCCGTGAGGGCATCGCCGACGCGGATCCGAGCGCGCGCCTGCGTCCGCCGAAGCAGCCTCGGCGTCTGCCGAAGGCGCTGACGATCGACCAGGTCGAGCGGCTGCTCGGCGCCCCGTCGGCCGAGGATCCGATCGGGATCCGCGATCGCGCCCTCCTCGAGCTGCTGTACGCCACGGGCGCGCGCGTCTCAGAAGCGGTCTCGCTGGACGTCGACGACCTCGCGCACGGCGAGCTGCTGCGGCTGCGTGGCAAGGGGTCCAAGGAGCGCATCGTGCCCGTGGGCTCGTATGCCAGGGCCGCGGTCGACGCGTATCTCACCAGGGTGCGTCCGGCGCTGGCGGCGAAGGGGCGCGCGTCGGCGAAGCTGTTCCTCGGCGCACGTGGCGCGCCGCTCAGCCGTCAGAGCGCTTGGCTGATCATCCGCGCCGCCGCCGAGGGCGCGAAGATCACCGCGGAGGTATCGCCGCACACGCTCCGGCACTCCTTCGCGACCCACCTGCTGCAGGGTGGCGCCGACGTGCGCGTCGTGCAGGAGCTTCTCGGGCACGCCTCGGTTGCGACCACCCAGATCTACACGCATGTCTCGGTCGACACCCTGCGTGACGTCTACGTCACGGCGCATCCGCGAGCACGCTGAGCGCAGCTCATGTTTCCGGCAGGTGACATTTTCAATGGTTTGAAGTCAGACCATTGACACTGGCCGAGCCGAGTCGCCAGAATCGCTGCACACGCTCCCTCCACTGAAAGCAGGCAGCACTCCATGAGCGAATCGACAAAGGCGCCCGACTCACACCCGATCGACGACGACGCCGCAGCCCTGGCCGCCCTGGGCTACAAGCAGGAACTGCACAGAGGGATGTCGGGGTTCAGCAACTTCGCCGTCTCCTTCTCGATCATCTCGATCCTCGCGGGGTGCATCACCTCGTATGCGATCGCCCTGAAGTCCGGCGGACCGTCCGCCATCAACATCGGCTGGCCGCTCGTCGGCGTCTTCGTGCTCATGGTCGCGCTCGCGATGGCCGAGGTGTGCTCGAAGTATCCGACCGCCGGCGGGCTCTACTTCTGGGCCGGCCGCCTCGCGAAGCGCAACAAGCGCCAGTGGGCCTGGACCGTCGGCTGGTTCAACTTCCTCGGCGAGGTCGCGGTCACCGCCGCGATCGACTTCGGCGCCGCGACCACGATGATGGCCTTCACCAACCTCGTGTGGGGCGTGGAGGTGAACCCGTTCAACACCTTCGGGCTCTTCGTCGTCCTGATCGTGATCCACGGCCTGCTCAACACCTTCGGCGTCAACATCGTGAGTCTGCTCTCGAACGTCTCGGCCTGGTGGCACATCGTCGGCGTGCTCATCATCGTCGCGGTGCTGTGGATCATGCCGACCCAGCATCAGTCGGCCGGCTGGACCTTCACCGGCTTCTACAACGGCACCGGCTGGTCGTTCGCCCCGTACGTGTTCCTCATGGGCCTGCTCATGGCCCAGTACACCTACACCGGATACGACGCCTCGGCCCACGTCGCGGAGGAGACGAAGAACGCCTCCATCGCCGCCCCGAAGGGCATCGTGATGAGCGTCGTGATCTCGATCATCGGCGGCTGGATCCTGCTCTACTCGATCACCGCGGCGATCCAGGACTCCTCGGACAAGGGCATCGAGAAGCTGCTCGGCAGTGCGACGGGCCTGCCGCCGGCGCAGATCTTCCTGGACGCGCTCAACAACCCGACGATGGCGAAGTTCCTGCTCTTCATCGTCTGCGGCGCCCAGTTCTTCTGCGGCATGGCCTCCGTCACGGCCAACTCCCGGATGAGCTACGCGTTCTCACGCGACAACGCGATCCCCGGGTCACGGCTCTGGGCGAAGGTGAACAAGCGCACCGGAACCCCGACGAACTCGATCTGGCTCTGCGTGGTCCTGTCGATCATCCTGACGATCCCCGCGATGTGGAACCTGACGGCATACCTCGCGGTCACCTCGATCGCCGTCATCGGACTGTACATCGCGTACGTGACCCCGGTGTTCCTGCGGCGCCTCGACAAGAGCTTCGTGCCGGGACCGTGGAACCTCGGGCGGTGGAGCACGATCGTCGGCTGGATCGCCGTCGTGTGGGTCGTCGTCATCATCATCCTGTTCGTGCTCCCCCCGGTGAATCCGGTCACGATCGACACGTTCAACTACGCACCGATCGCGGTGGTCGTGGTGGCGCTCCTGGCAACTGCCCTGTGGTTCGCCTACGGTAAGCGCGACTTCATGGCGTCCAGCGTCGAGGCCGAGCACCTCACGGTCGCACCGGACAAACTCCTGGAGGAATGATCAGGACATGACGGACGCGATGGACTCTCCTCTGGTGGATGCGGCGCTGCACCCGGTCCGCGGCCACATGGCCTTCGAGAGCTGCGTGGAGCAGCTCGGATCGGCCATCAGGCTCGGGATCTTCCGGGTGGGGACGAAGCTGCCCGGCGAGCGCGAGCTCGCCGAGAAGCTCAGCGTCTCCCGCGCCACCCTGAGAGAGGCCATCAGCGCCCTTCGCGCCGCCGGGCTCGTCACGACGACCCGAGGGCGCGGAGGGGGCACCGTCGTCCTCCCGGCCGCGGAGCAGTGGCCGGCAGACCAGACCCCGCCGCGACGTGCCGAGATCGACGACGTCATCGTGTTCCGCTCCATCATCGAACCGGGCGCCGCGTATCGCGCGGCCCTGACCGACCTCGATGCGGCGCAGCGCACCCTCCTCACCGACAGCCTCGCCGACCTGTCCGCGGCCGAGACCCCCGCCGACTACCGGCAGGCGGATGCCCGGCTGCACCTGGCGATCGCGACGGTCTGCGGATCCGATGAGCTGGCACGCTCCTGCAGCGCCGTCCAGGTGCGGATCCACCAGCTGCTCGCCGAGATCCCCTTCCTCAAGACCAACATCGACCATTCCGAGACCGAGCACCGCGCCATCGTCGCGGCGATCCTGGACGGCTCCGCCGACCGGGCCCGCGACATCATGACCGCGCACTGCGACGCCACTGCCGCGCTGCTCAAGGGCCTTCTGAAGTAAAGGACACCGCTGCACATGACCTCCTCCGACCTCACTGTCCCCGTCCGCAACGACCGGATGCTCACCGTCGAGCAGCTGCGCGGGCGGATCCTCGACGGCTCGCTCGACACCGTGATCCTCGCGTTCACCGACATGCAGGGGCGGCTGCAGGGCAAGCTCCTGCACGCGCGCTTCTTCCTCGACTCGGTCCTCGGGCACGGCACCGAGGGCTGCAACTACCTGCTCGCCGTGGACGTCGAGATGAACACCGTCGACGGCTACGCGCACGCCTCCTGGGCAGACGGCTACGGCGACATGGAGTTCGTGCTGGATCTGGCGACCATCCGGCTGCTGCCGCATCGTCCTGGCACGGTCATGATCCAGTGCGACCTCGCGGGGACGAACGGCGACGCCGTGCGGGTCTCGCCGCGCGAGATCCTGCGGGCGCAGACGGAGCGCGCGGCCACTCACGGCTGGAAGGCCCTCGCCGGCACCGAGCTCGAATTCGTGATCTTCAACACGCCGTACGACCGGGCGTGGGACACCGGCTATCGCGATCTGGAGCCGGCCAACCGCTACAACATCGACTATTCGATCCTCGGATCCACTCTCGTCGAGCCGCTCCTGCGCGAGATCCGCAACACCATGTACGCCTCGGGGCTGAACGTGGAGTCGGCGAAGGGGGAGTGCAACTTCGGCCAGCACGAGATCGCGTTCCTCTACGACGAGGTGATCACCACGGCCGACAACCACGCGTTCTACAAGACGGCGTCGAAGGACATCGCCCGCCAGCACGGCCAGTCGATCACGTTCATGGCGAAGCCGAACCAGCGCGAGGGCAACTCCTGCCATGTGCACATGTCGCTGCGGGGCAAGGACGATGACGCCCTGGTGTTCTGGGATGCGGAGCGCGGTGCCCGCACAGCGCTGTACGACCACTTCATCGCCGGCGTGCTGGCGACCATGCGCGACTTCACGCTCTTCTACGCGCCGAACATCAACTCGTACAAGCGATTCGTGAAGGGCTCGTTCGCACCGACGGCGGTCGCCTGGGGCATCGACAACCGCACGAGTTCCGTGCGCCTGGTCGGCCGCGGCGCGGGCGCGCGCATGGAGAACCGTCTTCCCGGCGGCGACATGAATCCGTACCTGGGGCTCGCGGCCATGCTCGCGGGCGGTCTGTACGGCATCGAGCACGAGCTGACGCTGGAGCCGGAGACCAAGGGCAACGCGTACGAGTCCGGAGCGCCGACCGTGCCGTCGACCATGCACGAGGCGCGCGAGGCCCTCGCACAGTCCGCGATCGCGAACGAGGTGTTCGGGGAGGACGTCGTGCGGCACTACGTCAACTACGCCGATGTCGAGATCGCCGCCTTCGACGCCGCGGTCACCGACTGGGAGCTGCGCCGCGGCTTCGAGCGGCTGTGAACAGGTTCATCGGAGACTTCGAAAGGCTGTGGGCATGAGGATCCCTTCTTCCCGCTATGGCGCGGCCGGCGCCTTCACCGTGCTGAACCCCGCCACCGGACACCCGGTGGGGGAGGTCGGGCTCGCGGACCTCGCCGAGACCGATGCGGCGATCGAGCGCGCCCATCGCGCATATCCTGCATGGCGGGCGATCGCCCCGGGCGAGCGTGCGAGGCTGCTGCGTGCGTTCGCGAGCGTCGTCGAGGCGCACATCGACGAGCTCGCCGCGCTCGAGGTCGCGAACGCCGGCCACACCATCAGCAACGCGCGCTGGGAGGCCGGCAACGTCCGCGACGTGCTGAACTACTACAGCGCGAGCCCCGAGCGACACTTCGGCAAGCAGATCCCCGTGGCCGGCGGGATCGACGTCACGTTCCACGAACCGCTCGGCGTGGTCGGCATCATCGTGCCGTGGAACTTCCCGATGCCGATCGCCGGCTGGGGGTTCGCGCCCGCGCTCGCCGCAGGCAACACGGTGGTGCTCAAGCCGGCCGAGCTCACTCCGCTCACGGCGATGCGTCTGGGCGAGCTCGCCCTCGAAGCAGGCCTCCCGGAGGGCGTGTTCACGGTGATCACGGGCAAGGGCAGCGTGGTCGGCGACCGGTTCGTCACGAACCCCCTCGTGCGCAAGGTGTGCTTCACCGGATCCACCGAGGTGGGCAAGGGAATCATGCGCGGCTGCGCCGATCAGATCAAGCGCGTGACGCTTGAACTCGGCGGCAAGAACGCGAACATCGTGTTCGACGATGCGGACCTCGAGGCGGCGGCCGCGGCGGCCCCGGGCGGAGGTCTCGACAACGCAGGGCAGGACTGCTGCGCCCGCTCTCGGATCCTCGTGCAGGAGAACGTCTACGAGCGCTTCCTCGAGCTGCTTCAGCCCGCCGTGGAGGCGTTCCGAGTGAAGGATCCGTCCGCCGAGGACGCGGAGATGGGACCGATGGTCTCGGCGCGGCAGCGGGACGCGGTCGCGGCGCACCTGGACGGCGCCGACATCGCGTTCCGCGGGCGGAGTGTCGAGGGCGCGGACTGGGACGGCGGGTTCTGGCTCGCTCCCGCCGTGGTGCTGCCGCGCAGTGCGAGCGACCCGGTGTGGGCGCAGGAGCTCTTCGGCCCCGTGCTGGCCGTCATGCCGTTCCGCGACGAGGCCGACGCGATCGCCAAGGCCAACGACACCGAGTACGGCCTGAGCGGATCCATCTTCAGCCGCGATATCGGCCGCGCCCTGCGCGTGGCCCGCGGCGTGGAGAGCGGCAACCTCTCCATCAACTCGCACTCCTCGGTGCGCTACTGGACCCCGTTCGGCGGGTTCAAGCAGTCCGGGCTCGGGCGCGAGCTCGGACCGGACGCGCCGGACTCCTTCTCCGAGGTGAAGAACGTCTTCATCTCGACGTACTGAACCCCTCCCCACACAGCGAAAGGCAACACAGGAATGGGAAAGCTCGAAGGCAAGGTCGGTGTCATCACCGGCGGCTGCAGCGGTATCGGACTGGCGACGGCGAAGAAGTTCGTGGCGGAGGGTGCGAAGGTGGTCATCGGCGACCTGGACGAGGCGAACGGTCCCCGCATCGCGGAGGAGCTCGGCGGCGTGTTCGTCAGGGTGAACGTGACCGATCAGGCCGAGGTGGAGAACCTCTTCAAAGTCGCGCACGACACCTACGGCCGCATCGACATCGCCTTCAACAACGCCGGGATCTCGCCCGCGTCCGACGACTCGATCCTCAAGACCGGGATCGACGCCTGGAACCTGGTGCAGGACGTCAATCTCACCAGCGTCTACTACTGCTGCAAGGCGGTGCTGCCGTACATGCTCGAGCAGGGCAGCGGATCCATCATCAACACCGCGTCGTTCGTGGCGATCATGGGCGCCGCGACCTCGCAGATCTCGTACACGGCCTCCAAGGGCGGCGTGCTCGCGATGACCCGCGAGCTCGGCGTGCAGTTCGCCCGCAAGGGCATCCGCGTGAACGCGCTCTGCCCCGGCCCCGTGAACACCCCGCTGCTGCAGGAGCTGTTCGCGAAGGACCCCGAGCGCGCCGCCCGCCGGCTCGTGCACGTGCCGATGGGGCGCTTCGCCGAGCCGGAGGAGATCGCGAACGCGGTGGCTTTCCTCGGCAGCGACGAGTCGAGCTTCATCACGGCGATGGACTTCCTGGTCGACGGCGGCCTCTCGAACGCATACGTCACGCCGCTGGATTCGGACTTTGACTGACACGCGCCCCGTCATCGGGCTCACGACCTACCGCCAGGCCGCCGACTGGGGCACCTGGCGGCAGGTCGAGGCCGACCTCCTGCCGAGCGACTACGCGCGCTCGATCGAGCGCGCGGGCGGCGTGCCGCTGCTCCTGCCCCCGGTCGCGGCGGCGGGCGCCGCGGGCGACGTGCTCGCACGCCTGGACGGGCTCCTGATCGCGGGCGGCGCCGACGTGAACCCGGCCCGATACGGGCAGGAACCGGATCCGAGTGTGGTGCGCTGGTACGACGACCGCGACGCGTGGGAGCTCGCGCTGCTCGCCGAGGCGGAGCGGATCCGCCTGCCTCTGCTCGGGATCTGCCGCGGCATGCAGCTGATGGCGGTCGCCGCCGGGGGGACCCTCGTGCAGCACCTGCCCGATGTGGTCGGCCACGATGAGCACGGGGGAGGGCCGACGTCGTATGGCTCGGCTGCGGTGCGCATCGATGCCGAAGGGCGGGTGGCGGACCTGGTGGCGCCGGAGATCACGGTCCCCGTGCACCATCACCAGGCCGTCGCGGAGCATCCGGGCTATCGCCCGGTCGCGCACGACACCGATGGCGTGCTGCAGGCCATGGAGGGCGAGGGTGATCGGTTCGCGGTCGGAGTGCAGTGGCATCCCGAGACCGATCAGGATCCCGGCCTCTTCGACGGACTGATCGCGGCCGCGAAAGAGCGCATGCGCAGCCGCTGATACCGCCGGATCGGCGTGTGGAGCCGGAGCCGGAACCTCGTCGGCGGCTATGATCGTTCGAGCACGACGAGCAGGAGAAACGTGGCGAAGAAGACGAAGGACGACACCCCGATCGGGCCGACCGGGCGTCCCTACCAGGGCTTCCCCATCCCCGCTCCGCTGAAGGCTCACGGCCCCGCGCGCATCATCGCCCTCTGCAACCAGAAGGGCGGCGTCGGCAAGACCACGACGTCGATCAACCTCGCCGCGTCGTTCGCCGAGTACGGCCGCAAGGTGCTCGCCGTCGACTTCGACCCGCAGGGCGCGCTGTCGGCAGGCCTCGGGATCCCGACCCACGACATCCCGACGGTCTACGACCTGCTGCTGGATACCAAGCGCGATCCGCGCGAAGTGATCGTGCACACCCACGTCGAGGGTCTCGACCTGATCCCCGCGAACATCGATCTGTCGGCCGCCGAGGTGCACCTCGTCAACGAGGTCGCCCGCGAGACGATCCTCTCGCGCGTGCTGCGCCAGGTCGCGGGGGAGTACGACGTCATCCTGATCGACTGCCAGCCTTCGCTGGGTCTGCTCACCGTGAACGCGCTCACCGCTGCGCACGGCGTGCTGATCCCGCTGGAGTGCGAGTTCTTCGCGCTGCGCGGCGTCGCCCTGCTCATCGAGACGATCGACAAGGTGCGCGACCGGCTGAACCCGTCGATCATGCTCGACGGCCTGCTCGCCACCATGTACGACGCGCGCACCCTGCACTCCCGCGAGGTGCTGGAGCGCGTGGTCGAGGCGTTCGGCGACGATGTGCTGGAGACCGTGATCGGGCGCACCGTCAAGTTCCCCGACGCCTCGGTGTCGGGCGTGCCGATCACCGAGTTCGCGCCGGAGCATCCCGCCGCACAGGCGTACCTGCGACTGGCCCGGGAGCTGGTCGCCCGTGGCGCCGTCGCCTGACTCGGACGCATTCGCGCCGGAGACGGCGGAGCCCGGATCGGTCCCCGAGGTCGCCTCCGGGTTCCGCGTCTCCCTGTCGAACTTCGACGGGCCGTTCGACCTGCTGCTGAATCTCATCTCGAAGCACGAGATGGACATCACCGAGGTGTCGCTGAGCAAGGTCACAGACGAGTTCATCGCGTACCTGCGCGAGCTCGGCCCCGACGAGGATCTCGACGAGACGAGCGAATTCCTCGTCGTCGCGGCGACCCTGCTCGACATGAAGGTCGCCGGGCTCCTGCCGCAGGGCGAGCTCGTGGATGCGGAGTCCGTCGCGCTCCTGGAGGCCAGGGATCTGCTGTTCGCGCGCCTGCTGCAGTACCGCGCGTTCAAGGAGGTCTCCGCCTGGTTCGCCCGCAGCCTGCAGTACGAGGATCGGCGCCACGCCCGCGCGGTGCGGCTGGATGAGAAGCACCGTGCGCGCACGCCGGAGCTGGTGTGGACGCTCAGCGCCGCGGACTTCGGCACGCTCGCCCTGCTCGCGTTCGCGCCGAAGGAGATCCCCACGGTCGGCCTCGACCACCTGCATGCGCCGCTCGTGAGCATCCGCGAGCAGGCCGCGATCGTGGTCACGCTGCTGCGCAGCGCCGAATCCGTGACGTTCCGCGAGATCGTGGCGGGGGCTGTGGAGCCCGGGATCGTGGTGGCGCGCTTCCTCTCCGTGCTCGAGCTGTACCGGCATGCGGCGCTGAGCTTCGAACAGCTGGAGCCGCTCGGCGAGCTGACCCTGCGCTGGTCGGCCGAGCACTGGACCGACGAGATGCTGGCCACGTTGGGAGCCGACTATGACCGATGACACCATGACCGATGAAACGGTGACCGATGACGCCGTGACCGTGGAGCAGCCGCTCACGGAGAAGCTCGAGGCGATCCTGCTCGTCATCGACGAGCCGCACAGTCTCGTCTCGCTCGCCGCGGCCGTCAGCGCGCCCGTGCCGGCGGTGCGCCAGGCGATCGAGTCCCTCGTCGACGAGTACGACGGCCGAGGGCACGGCCCGCGGCGCGGCTTCGAGCTGCGCGAGGTCGGCGGGGGCTGGCGGCTCTACGTGCGCGAGGACTACGACGACCTGGTCGCCGACTTCGTGGGCGGCCAGGCGCCGGCAAGGCTGTCCCAGGCAGCGCTGGAGACGCTCGCCGTGATCGCCTACAAGCAGCCGGTGACCCGCAGCCAGGTGGCCTCGATCCGGGCGGTCAACGTCGATTCGGTGGTGCGCACGCTGCTGGGGCGAGGGCTCATCACCGAGCTGTTCCAGGACTCCGAGACGGGCGCGATCAACTACGGCACGACCGACGCCCTGCTGCAGAATCTCGGCATCAACTCGCTCGACGAGCTGCCGCCGATCTCCCCGCTGCTGGACGACGGCTCCGAAGGCTTCGACGAGAGGATCGCCCGATGACCCCCGCCCCCGCTGACCCGTTCGCCGCCCCCGAGGGCGTGCGGCTGCAGAAAGTGCTCGCGAACGCCGGCGTCGCGTCGCGTCGCGTGATCGAGCAGTACATCGTCCAGGGACGGATCAGGGTGAACGGATCCGTCGTCACAGAGCTCGGCCGACGGATCGACCCGGAGAACGATCTCGTCGACGTCGACGGCACAGCCGTGCAGTTGGACACCGGCAAGCGCTACGTCATGCTGAACAAGCCCACCGGCGTGGTCAGCACGATGAAGGACGAGAACGGCCGGCCGGATCTGCGGCGCTTCACCAAGGACTACGAGGAGCGTCTGTACAACGTCGGTCGCCTGGATGCCGAGACCAGCGGGCTGCTCATCCTCACGAACGACGGAGACCTCGCCCACGTGCTCGCGCACCCCTCGTTCGGCGTGACCAAGGTCTACATCGCGAAGGTCGAGGGCACCGTCACCGCGCAGACTATTGCGAAGCTCACACGGGGTGTCGACCTCGAGGACGGACCGATCGCCGCCGACAAGGCCCGCCTGCTGGATTCGTCCGCGGGATCCAGCCTCGTCGAGCTCACGCTGCACTCCGGACGCAACCGGATCGTGCGCCGCATGCTCGCCGCGGTCGGACACCCGGTCACCGAGCTGGTGCGGCGCCAGTTCGGCCCGCTGCACCTGGGAACGCTCCCTGCGGGGAAGTCCCGCGAACTGACTAAAATCGAACTCGGCGCGCTTCTGACCCTGTCGCGCCAGGATTCCCCCGCAGAAGGCGCGTCGAATGCGCCGGTGACCGACCGGGGAGACGCGCAGGAGAACGAGTGAGCGACACGAGCAGGACGCCGATCGAGCGTGCCGCGCGGCTGTCCGGAACCATCCGGATCGTCGGCGCGGGCCTTCTCGGCGCCAGCATCGGGCATGCCCTGACGGCGAAGGGCGTCGACGTCGCCCTCGCCGACACCTCTCCCGCGCAGCTGCGCCTCGCGATCGACTACGGCGCGGGCCGCGCCGCCCGGGCCGATGACGCACCGTCGCTGGTCGTCGTCGCCGTGCCACCGGACGTGACGGCCGACGTCATCGAGGCGGAGCTCGCCCGGTTCCCGGATGCCGTGGTCACCGACGTCGCGAGCGTCAAGCTCGAACCGCTGCGCGTGCTCCGCGAGCGCGGCGTCGACCTGACGCGCTACATCGGATCCCATCCGCTCGCCGGTCGCGAGCGCGGCGGAGCGATCTCGGCGCGAGCCGACATCTTCATCGGACGCCCGTGGGTGGTGTGCCGCGACGAGGAGACCCGCGCCGCGGATCTCGCGCTCGTCGAGGGCCTGGCGCTCGATCTCGAGGCGATGCCGCTGGAGATGACGCCCGAGGAGCACGATCGCGCGGTCGCGCTGACCTCGCACGTGCCCCAGGTGGTGGCGAGCCTGCTCGCCGCCCGTCTCGCCGACGCCGAGGACGGCTCGCTCCGTCTTGCCGGTCAGGGCGTGCGTGACACCACTCGGATCGCCGCGTCCGCGCCCGAGCTGTGGGTGCAGATTCTCGGTGCCAACGCGGCGCCCGTCGTCTCGGTGCTCGATGCCCTCGCGGCAGACCTCGCCGAGGTCGCCGACGCGCTGCGCGAGCCGGACCGCACCGGATCCCGGCGCACGGTCGCTGAGGCGATCCGGCACGGCAACGAGGGCGTCGAACGCCTGCCCGGCAAGCACGGCCAGAACCGCCGCTTCGAGTCGTTCGTGGTGATGATCGACGACACCGCGGGTCAGCTCGGCCGCCTGTTCGGCGAACTCGGCGAGCTCGAGGTGAACGTCGAGGACCTGCGCCTGGAGCACTCGCCGGGCGCGCAGTTCGGCCTGGCCGAGATCAGCGTCACCCCCGCCGCACTCCGTGGCGCGGTCGAAGGACTCGAGGCCAGGGGATGGCGGATTGCGAGCATGCCCGATGACTGACCCTTCGACGAGCTCAGGGGCCTCGGCGCAGGCGCCGTTCATCGTCGCGATCGACGGCCCCGCCGGATCCGGCAAGTCCAGCGTGTCCAAGGCCGTGGCGCGACGCCTCGGCTACGGCTTCCTCGACACCGGCGCTGCGTACCGCGCGCTGGCCTGGCACGTGCTGGACCGCGGAGACGACACCGCCGACGAGGCCGCAGTGCTCGCCGCCGCCGCCGACTTCCCGTTCACTCAGGGCCTCGACCCCGACGATCGCCTCGTGCATGTCGGAGCGACGGACGTGACGGAGGCGATCCGCGAGCCCCGTGTCTCGGGCGCCGTGAGCGGCGTGGCCCGCGTGCCCGCCGTGCGCGTGCAGGTCAACGACGCGTTCCGCCGGGTCGCCCGAGAGGCCGAATACCCCGCGGTGGTGGTGGAGGGGCGTGACATCACGACCGTGGTCGCCCCCGACGCCCCCGTGCGGATCCTGCTCACGGCGGCGCCCGAGGTGCGCGCGGCGCGTCGGGCGGCGGAACTCGACGCGGAGGATGCGGGTGCGGTCGCCGCTGCGCTGCATCACCGCGACGCCAAGGACAGCGCGGTGGTGGACTTCCTCACCGCCGCGGAAGGAGTCGAGGTCGTGGATTCGACCGACCTCGACTTCGAGGAGACCATCGACGCCGTGATCGCGGTGATCGAGCGACGTGCGCCCGGAGCGCAGCGAGGAGCCGACAATGGCTGACGAAGAAGAATACGAGGGCGGCGAAGACCGCCTCGCGGAGAAGCTGGACGCGATGGACGAGGAGCTCGTCGAGTCGCGCGCCGCGACCCTGCGGGCGGGCCTCGACGACTACGACCTGGACGATGAGGATGCCGAGCTTCTCGCCGGCCTCATCGAGGGCGAGGACGGGATCCAGTATTTGCCCGCGCTGCCCGTCGTCGCGATCGTGGGCCGGCCGAACGTCGGCAAGTCCGCTCTCGTGAACCGGATCCTGGGCCGTCGCGAGGCCGTCGTCGAGGACACTCCCGGTGTCACACGCGACCGTGTCACGTACAAGGCCGAGTGGATGGACCGGCGCTTCACGCTGGTCGACACCGGCGGCTGGGAGCCGGACGCGAAGGGAATCGACCGCTCGGTCGCTGCCCAAGCCGAGGTCGCGATCGACCTCAGCGACGTGGTGATGTTCGTCGTCGACGCGATGGTCGGGGCCACCTCGACCGACGAGCACGTCGTGAAGCTGCTGCGCAAGAGCGGCAAGCCCGTCTTCCTCGTCGCGAACAAGATCGACGACGCCCGGCAGGAGCCCGAGGCCGCGGCGCTGTGGAACCTGGGTCTCGGTGAGCCATACCCCGTGTCCGCGATCCACGGTCGCGGCGTCGCAGATCTCCTCGACGCGATCATGGAGAAGCTGCCCGAGGTCTCCGCCGTCGCCAAGGGCGAGATCGGCGGACCGCGCCGGGTCGCGATCCTGGGTCGTCCGAACGTGGGCAAGTCCTCGCTGCTGAACAAGGCGGCAGGGGAGGAGCGGGTCGTCGTCAACGAGCTCGCCGGCACCACCCGCGACCCCGTGGACGAGATTGTGGAGCTCGGCGACAAGCTGTGGCGGTTCGTGGATACGGCGGGCATCCGCCGCCGCGTGCACCTGCAGCAGGGTGCGGACTTCTACGCCTCCCTGCGCACGTCGACGGCGCTGGAGAAGGCCGAAGTGGCCGTGGTCGTCCTCGATGTGAGCCAGTCGATCAGCGTGCAGGATCTGAACATCATCGACATGGTGCTGGAATCGGGCCGCGCGCTCGTGCTCGCGTTCAACAAGTGGGACCGCCTGTTCGACGACGACATGGAGAACCAGGACCGTCGCCGGTACCTGGAGCGCGAGATCGAGCAGGACCTGGCGCACGTCGCCTGGGCTCCGCGCGTGAACATCTCGGCGAAGACCGGCCGTCACCTGGACAAGCTGGTCCCCGCCCTGGAGAAGGCGCTGGAGAACTGGGACCGCCGGATCCCGACGGGCAAGTTCAACGCCTTCCTCACCGAGCTCGTCGCCGCCCACCCGCACCCGCTGCGGGGCGGCAAGCAGCCCAGGATCCTGTTCGGCACACAGGCGTCCACGCGCCCGCCGACATTCGTGCTGTTCACGACCGGATTCCTCGACCCGGGCTACCGCCGGTTCATCCAGCGGCGCCTGCGCGAGCTGCACGACTTCGAGGGCACGCCGATCGTGATCAACATGCGGGTGCGCGAGCGCCGGCAGCGCTGACGGACCGTCCGGCGCCCGCGGACTCGCGGGCACCGGACGGATCATCCCTGGCGGGAGGCGCGCACCATCGCGGTGCGGTCGGGCTCGGTGAACCCGAACTGCCGGTAGAGGCCGTGCGCATCGCTCGTGAAGAGCGTCCAGCGCATGTCCGCGCCCGGGCCGTCGTCGATCATGAGCTGCATCATGCGCTTGCCGAGGCCGTGGCCGCGGTGCGCGTGGTCGACGTAGACGTCGGCGAGGTAGGCGAACCCGACGCCGTCGGAGACGGCTCGGGCGAAGCCGACCTGCTCGCCCGTGTCGGAGCGGTAGACGCCGACGACGCGCCACGCGTTCGCGAGCTGAGTCTCCACGTCGGCGCGCGTGCGCCAGCGACCCCAGTACGCCTCGGTCGAGAGCCAGGTCCACACGGCGTCGGTCTGGATGCGGGAGGGATCGTCGTCCAGTTCGTAGGCGTCGCTCATGAGCACCATTCTTGCAAGTGCAGGAGTGCAACGTTCCGTCGCACAGGGTGATCGAATGACGGGGTGTGGAAAGGTGGAGGCGTGACGATCGTCCCTCCCGAGCCCGGCGAACCCCGGCGGCCCCACGGGCCGCTGAACAGCGGCGACGCCTGGGTGGTGGCCCCGACAGGGGAGCGCTACTGGGGCAGGTACGGGGCTGCGGGGCTTCTCGCGTACGACCGGGAGCGCGGCGTGCTGCTGCAGCACCGGGTCGCGTGGTCGCACCATGGCGGAACCTGGGCTCTCCCCGGCGGAGCCCTGCATGACGGGGAGTCGGCCCGCGAGGGCGCGATCCGTGAGGCGCAGGAGGAGGCCGGCGTTCCGGACGGCGCCGTCCGTGCGCGGTTCGAGAGCGTGCTGGACCTGGGGATCTGGAGCTATACGACCGTGGTCGCCGACGTGGTCGCGCCGTTCGAGCCGGTGATCAGCGATCCCGAGAGCCTGGCGCTGCAATGGGTGCCGGTGGACGAGGTGGATCGTCGTCCGCTGCATCCGGGCTTCGTCACCGCATGGCCGCAGCTGCGCGCCCTGTTGGACGTGCGACCGGTGGTGGTTGTCGACGCCGCGAACGTCGTCGGATCCGTGCCGGACGGCTGGTGGAAGGACCGTGCCTCCGCGACGGCACGTCTCCGCGACCGGCTGGACGCCTGGGCGCGTCGAGGCGTCTCCGCCGATCGGGTCGCGCTGGATTCGACGCGCTGGCACCCACGGGTGGTGCTCGTCGCCGAAGGTGCGGCGCGGGACGTCTCGGATCCCGCCGACAGCGCCGACGTGGCGTGCGCCGTCGAGGTCGTGCGGGCTCCCGCAGCCGGTGATGACGCGATCGTCGATGTCGCCGCCGAACACCTGGCTTCGGGCGACCGCGTGTTCGTGGTCACGAGTGATCGCGGCTTGACCGCACGCATCGAGGCGCTGACGGGCAACGGCGATCCCGTCGAGGTGCGGCCCGTGCGCTGGCTGCTAGAGCAGCTCGAGGAGGCGGTGCAGCCGATCGGCGAGTAGCGCCGGCATTTCCGCCGACGGGCGCACTCTCGTGGGCGCGTCACACGAACATGACGCGGCGCGAGGCGCGGTCGTCGTAGGTGCGACCGAGCGGGCTCGCCCACCGCACCGTGCCGTCGGGGAGCTGGTGCGCCGTCCAGCGATGAGTGTCGCTGAGATCGGGATGCTTGAGCGGATGGTGCCCCGGACAGAAGTCGCTCAGATTGGTGAGTTCGGTCGGCCCGCCGCGCGCGTAGTCGTGGTTGTGATCGATCTCGCAGCGGTGGGCCGGGGTGTGGCATCCGGGGAAGCGGCAGCGCTGATCCCTGGCCCGCAGGAAACGTCTCATCGCGTTGGTCGGGGTGTAGCGGTCGACCTTCGTGACCATTCCGGAGTGATCCAGGAAGAGCCGGTTCCATCCCGTGGCCCGGCCGGCGAGTTCGCGGGCCAGGTCGGGATGAAGCGGTCCGTGCCCGTCGAGCTCGGCGAGCCGGTCGTCCTCGCCAGCAAGGGTGGTGGCCGCGACCGTCACCTGGACGGTAGCGGTGACGCGGTCGAGACCCGTTCCCAGAGCCTCGGAAGGGGAGGAGGCGAGCAGCAGATCGATGAGGGCGTCGGCCTCGATCTGCCGGCGGGTGCGTCCATCGGCTGCGACGAACTCGGGCCGGGCGTCCGGGCCGACCTTGCTGGCCTCGCAGGTGTCGGTCTCGGGGTCGTGGAGGTCGTGATCGGGATCGAGCGCGTACGTCCCTCCAGAGGCGATCAGGTCGTAACTGTCCAACCGCGGGTCGTCGGGGTGCAGATCCTCGGGGAAGGGGAACTCCTCGCGGTCTGCACCGGCGAAGCGTTCGACGGTCGGGTCGGAGAAGAGGTGATCGAGTTCGGCGTCATGACGGGTGCGGCCGGCGGCGGCGATCGCTGTCGCGAGCCGGGTGAGGCGATCCATGATCGCGACGGCAAACACCTCCGGCAGCACCGCCGTCAGCAGGGCGAGGCCGTCGTCGAGCGGGCGAACCGTCACCTGGCGCTCGGACGCCGCCCGCGCGTGCCGTTCCCGGATGCTCTCCCCGGCGAGAGTCGCGGCGATCTGCTTGGCATAAGGGCGCGTGCGGGACGGCGTCTCCTGCTCGGCGACCGCCAGAGCCGCGGCCGTATACATGGCGAGTGTCTCGGCGCCCAGGCGGCCGTTGAGCACGGCCTCGCGCACGGGCGCGGCTGCGGCGATCAGCACGCGCACGTGCTGAATCGTAATCGTGCCCTGTCGCAGTGCGTCGCGCAGAGCCGGGAAGAACTCGCTCATGGCGGCCGCATCGGTGAAGCCGAGTTCAGCGGCGGTCTTGGAGATGCGCGCAGCGGCGGAATACTCCGCGATCATCGACCGGCGGATCATGTCGCGATGCACCGGTTCGGCGCGCACATCCGCGTCGAACAGCTCGGCCCGGGCGGCCAGCAGATCGGAGGCTTCGGCCTCCAGACGGGTGATCTCGGCCCGCTTCGCGAGCCAGGCATCCAGCAGCGCACCGCGGTCGGCGGTGGTGGGGAGCGGGGCCTCTGACATGCCCCCAGTTTAGAACAAAAATACGAAGAACGGAAGACTGTGGAAGACATTCCCGCCCGGAAGTGAGGTGACGGGCCGGCGACCGCTCAGTCGTGATCGCGACCGCGCAGGCGGTCGATGTCGCGGCGCTCGCGCTTGGTGGGCCGGCCCGCGCCGCGGTCTCGCAGGCCCGCGGCGGCGACCGGATCACGCGGCGGGGTGCGGTCCTCGGCCGCGACGGCCGCGAGCGGTGCGCCGACCCGTTTGACGAGCGTCTGGCGGACGATCAGGATCCGATCGAACCCGCTGATGCGGATCCGCAGCTCGTCGCCGATCTTCACGGTCTGCGCGGCCTTGACCTTGTCGCCGTTGAGGCGCACGTGGCCGGCGCGGCAAGCGGTCGTCGCCGCGGAGCGCGTCTTGAACACGCGCACCGCCCAGAGCCAGCTGTCGATGCGGACAGGGCCGCTCGCCCACGGCTCGACGTTCATGCGGGCGACCCCTGGGCGCGGTCGGCCGGAACGGCACGAGATGGCGCGGTTGCCGGATCCTCTCGGCGCAGCGTCAGCAGCGCTCCGGCCACGATCAGGCCCTGTCCGATCGTGTACGTGACCATGACCGCGGGGCTCGTCCAGTCGGGCATCGCGTCGGGCAGGAACAGGCGGAACGCGAGGATCGTGTCACTGGAGAGGAAGAAGGTGCCGCCCCAGGCGATCATCGCCCGGCAACGCGCCGACGTCGCCGCCGTGCCCGCCAGGACGATGCCGTACGCGCCGACGGCTGCGAGCAGCGATCCCGTGTGCGGCCCGAGGATCGCGATCATGAACAGCCACCACAGCACGTAGACGACGGTCCACATCGGAAGCCGGCGCGCGCACAGGTGGCGCAGGAACAGCAGGATGTAGGCGAGGTGCGCAACGCCGAAGAAACCCAGCATGAGCGGCAGTTCGGGCGCGAAAGGGAAGAACAGCCCCGCCTCATCGCCGAGCCAGGAGAAGAACAGCGCCACGATCAGCAGGAATGCGGCGCCGCGCGGCGCCAGAGTCTTCCAGGCGAGCAGCACGGGCAGCGCGAGCAGTGGCATGAGCAGCGCCTTGGTCGGCGTGATGAGCGGACTGTGCGTCGCGTTCGCGATCACGTGGATCGCGGAGGTGACGATGTACGGCGCGAACGGCCACAGGGCGCGAAGGCGGGTGCGGCTCTGCATCCCTCCATCGTAGGAGTGCCGTGGTGCGTGACCCACCGTGACCGGATCCGCCGGCATTGCTATGCGGCGAGATTCAGGCTCACCAACGGCCGCCCGGAGCGCAGCTCGCCGACGACGGCGAACCCCGCGGTGAGGAACGTCGACAGCGCCCCGTGGAACAGGTCGTTCGATGACACCTTGACGGCGGCGGTGTCGACCGGATACGCCTCGATGAGGCGGGCGCCTGACGTACGGGCATAGTCGACGGCTGCCGCGAGCAGCGCCGCGTTCAACCCTTTGCCGCGCTGATCGCGGCGCACCGAGAAACAGCTGACCGCCCAGACGCTGCCATCGTCGAGCGGCTCCTGCGTGGCAGAGGCGATGGTGCGCGTGTAGCCGAGGCGAGCCTGCGCCGGCCGCGGGCCGATGCGGATCCAGCCCGCGGCCTCGCCGTCGACATAGGCCACGATCCCCGGCGGAGGACCTGTCGTGATCTCGTCCCGCAGGATCTCGACCCGCTGCTCCTTGGTGGTGGCGTTCCAGTCCTTGTTGCGCAGCACGGGCCACACGCACTGGCAGGACGCGCCGTCCCCGCCTCCCGTGAGCGTCCGCTGCACGTCGTCCCACTCCGTGGGCGTCGCTGCCTTCGTCGTGATCGTGGTCATGATCCCGACCCTACGCGGAGCCGTCGACATCCGCGCCGCGCCCGGACCGCGTCGGTTTCGCGGAGCCCTCAGGAGTCGGCTACGATAGGGGAGTTGCCCGCGCTCCGGTGCGGTCGTCCACGGGCTGTGGCGCAGCTTGGTAGCGCACTTGACTGGGGGTCAAGGGGTCGCAGGTTCAAATCCTGTCAGCCCGACCAGAGAGAAATGCCCGATCAGAAGGCATTTTCAAGAGGTCGTAAGATCGGCGTTCGCTACGGTCTTGTACCCAAGATCGTACCCACTGAACCCCTTGACTCGACATAGTCAAGGGGTTCAGGCGTTTCTAGCTGCTCATCCCGCCTCCCGAAGGCGCTCATTCATCCGTGCCGCAGCGTTCTGCAACGCGGTGGTGCCAGTGTGCAGGTACGCACGGGGCGTCTCGACCGATGCATGCCCGAGGATGTCACTCACAACATGGATCGGAACACCCGCGTTCGCGAACCAGGTTGCACCGCATGACGGAGGTCGTGGCGGCACAACCCCGGGAAGCCCAGCGATGCAACCAGCGCGTCCCAACTGGTTGCGTCACGCAATGCTGCGGTGGTGATGACACCTCCGCGTGGCCCCCATAACAGCGGCAGGTTGCGCGACCGTTGCGTCGTGAGCCTTCGCAGCACGGGCTCGAGCGATCCGATGATCGGCACGCGGCGCGCGACGACCCTTTGGAGACATGGCCGCGCAGACCGTTGCCAACGTCCAGGGCGCCTCTAGTTCACCTACTGGTCGGCAACGTGATCAAGTCTGAGCGTGAGGAGAGGTGTGGGAGCGCTCTTCGGCGTGATTAGGGTCGCGCGCTTCTTTGCCCGTGTCACCGCAACATTCAGTGCGTATCGCGCGGACTCCAAATCTCTCCGAGTCGGGGTAAGCCTGAGCAGCGGGTCGTATCGCTCTTCGTAGATGATGACCTCGTCAAATTCGCGGCCCTTGGCACGGTGGATGGTCATGACGATGAGATCTCGGTTGCCGCGTTTGCTGCTGGTGAGCTGGTACTGCAGGACGGCGTTCCGAATGGTCCCGGCTGCGCCCGCGTAGAAGCCGTTCGCGCGCCACGTGTCGGCGAGCGTTGTTTCGATGTCGGAGCCCCGTGTGACGAAGTTGAGCATTCGCACGTATCCTGCCATCGGCTTGATCTCGGTCGCATCGGATGCGGCGAGCATGCTGACCATGGTGAGGTAGTCGCCGTAGACGTATCCGGTTCGGGCGTTCTTGAGCGAGCCGTCCACGATCTCACGCAGTGCCTTGACGATCTTGACGTTGACGGGCTTACCTGCTCGGAGCTTGGTGGCGTAGCCCTCGAGGCGGTCAGCGGTGGCACGTGCGGTTGCTGAGGGCTTCGTGGACTTCGTTCTCAGATAGTGGGCCATCGCATCGCACACGGTTGCGTCGCTTTTCCGCGGCGCCGCGCAGCCCTAGTTTGGCGATCTCCGGCCGAAGCTCGACGTAGATGTCCTCCGGGTTCGGCCCGATGAGCACACGGTCCAACAACGCATTGCTCAGCTGCTTGCGATCTGCTGGAGCTGCAGCGAGGTAGCGGTCGCAGGCGTCTTCGAGGAGATCGAGCGATTCCGCCAAGTGCTTCATCCGAAACGCGACGTGGTCGCTCAGGCGCTCCTCCTCGGCCTCGGTACGGGAGAGCGAATCGGCCAACTTACGCTGCTCTTTGATGAACAGGTCGCGAGGCAGGGCGTCGGAGTAGTAGGCCTCGAGGAGCTTCTCTTGGCGCAGTCGGATCTCTTGGGCCTGTACGGCGAGCTCTGATCGCTTCTGCTCGGAGCCGCAGGCTTCCGCCGCGAGCCGATCCTGCCAACGCAGCTCGATCTCCTTGCGTCGGTGCGTGGAGATCTGGATCCGTTCGTAGGCCTCCTCGACGCGACGCTCCACGTCGCTGATGCGAAGTGCGCTCTGGGTGCATCGCGGTGTGCCATTCTGGCGGCCGGAGCAGACGAAGTAGTCGTAGACACGCCCGCTCTTCGACCGAGCGTTGTGGACCAGCAGCCGGCGTTGACACTTGAAGCAGTGGACCGTGCTCTTGAGATAGTGCGTGTGGATCCGGCTGCGTTCACCTTGACGTCGAGAGGCGAGGAGACGTTGGACGGTATCCCAGGTCTTCGCCGGGACCAGCGGCCCGTGGCTTCCTGCATGCTGCGCGCCGTTCAGCGTGACGATGCCCTTGTAGTAGGGATTCGTCAGCACACGATGAAGACTCGCGACTGTCAGCGCCGCGGGGGAGCGGGAAGCGGTCGCTCGAGTCCGGAGTCCTCTGCCCGTGAGCGCTGAGGCGAGCTGAGCGACGCTCCACTTGCCGGTGGCATAGGTGTCGAACGCCCAGGCGATGTGCGGCGCTCGTTCGCGGTCGAGTTGGATCGCTCGATACTCGCGTCCGTCCTCGGTCTGGCGACGGACGTTGAGATAGCCGATTGGCGCCCGCCCCGGTGTTCCACCCTGGATGGCCTTTTGCCGCATGCCCTTCATCACCTCCTGCGCGAGGTTGCGAGAGTAGAACTCCGCGATCGACGCCATGATCCCGTGCAGGAGGACGCCGTTCGGCGTCGTGTCGATGCCCTCGGTGCTTGATATGAGACGGGCGCCAGAGGCATGAACCGCCTGGGTGATAGCGATGTCGTCGGCACGTGAACGGGCCAGCCGGTCGAGTTTGTGGACGATGACGTAGTCGACGGGATGCTCCTGCAGATATGTGAGCATCCGTTGGAGCTCTGGACGGTTCGTGCTTCGTCCCGATTGACCACGATCGACGAACTCGGCGGAGATGAGAGCGCCCAGTCCGTGCGCTTGCCTTCTGTTCGCCTCCCGCTGGGCAGGGATGGAGAAGCCGTCTCGCTCGCCTCCACGTTCAGCTTGGAGAACCGTCGAGACACGGATATACGAGACGGCTGAAAGAGGCGAGGACACTGCGCGGATCCAAGTTGAAACGGGAGAAGGTTTGAGAAGATGAGCCATTCTGTCAACGCTGACAGCAGGGGCTACCGAGGACATCCCGTCTTGAACTCGTCCGCGGCGGAGGAAGATTGGCGCCGCGAGCATCTCCAACGTCGATCTCTGTACCCGTTGACGCACCCAGTTGTGTCACTGGTCGCCGATACCATCAAATACATGACCCGTCGAAGCTCCGAGCGCGCGATAGCCGAAGCGCGCCGACGAGGTGCCGCGCAGGAGCGCCGCGGTCAGAAACGGGAGACCTTATCTCCTGCCAGCCCAGCGTTGACTAGCGTGCCAAGCGACTCACAGGCTGCATTGTGGGTCGCTTCCCGAGCCGGTGCGCGCGCCGGGCGCGGCTTTCGTTTTCAGGATCTGGTCGCGACGCTCGTCGTATTGCGTCTGTGGAGCGAAGGCGACGCGACCGCGTTAGTGACGCCGGAAGGGTACGACGACATTTCGGTGCAGTCGTCCAGCGGGGCATTCTTCATCCAGGTCAAGTCGCGACGCGATAGTGCGGGCGATTTCGCGGCGACGGACCTACGCAAGGACTTGCGTTCCGTAGCAAAGGCTTGGGTGAAGCGTAGGGACGCCGGACTCCCAGCCACGACGACCCTCTTGCTCGAGCGCCCGGTCGCTCGAATCCCAGTACCCGAGTGGGGGAGTGAGGGTGCACAACCTGGCTCGAGTCCCCCGAGTGAATTGGCCAAGGAACTTGACGCTCTATCGTTCGAAAACGATCAGGATTCGGTTGCCTTTGCGGCCTCCGCCTCAGTTGTAGTCTGTCCTGACCCGCACGCGCGGGCGATCAGCATCATTACCGGAACTCGCGATTTTCCGGATGGTCTTGCGGAGATCATTGTGGCTGCCGTCTGCACCCAAGTGGGTCAGGCTAGCGACGCGAACGCGGACCCGGATATCGCGAAGCGCGCGACCGTGGAAATCGCAGGCATCGATGTCCTCATAGACCAGGTCCTTGCGACCGTCGACCTCGAGTTGCTCGATGAGGCAAGGTCGTTGGGGATCTGCGAGGCAATCGACTGGAGATCATCTGCTGATGGTTCGGACCTACGGCAGGGCGTGCACGTGGGAGCTTCTCACGTCGTTGCCGGGTTGCTCGTGCCTCGTGTTGAACTCACACAGCAGGTGGTCGAGGTCGCGGCGACCCGCCGGTTGGCAGTCATCGCCGGACCGAGCGGCAGCGGCAAGAGCGCACTCGCGTACGCAGCCGCGTACGAAACCCGGAGGCTATATCGCTGGCAGCATGTCCACTCGTTGACACCAACGGGGCGCACAGGGCGAGATGCTGTCGCACTTCTTTCCGCGCGCATTGAGGCCTTGCGGCCGAGTGCGTATGCGCCTGTGGGGGTCCTCATCGACGACGCTGGGCGCCACGACCCAGATCTCCTCGATCGACTACTGAGACGGCTCGCGGACCTGTCGAACGTGATCGCCATTGTTTCGATTCGAGAGGAAGACCGCTTCCCTGTCCCGCTGTTGTCGGCCATCGCCACGATAACGCCGATGCTTGACGACAGCTTTGCAGAGCAGCTTTGGCGCGACTACCGGGCGGACAATCTCACTGAATGGGCCGGATGGCGGGAACCAGCCGAGCGAGCAGGCGGCCTTCTACTGGAGTACGTCACGCTGCTCACCGAGGGTGTGAATCTCGCCACTGTCGTCAGCGCGCAAGTCGCCGCACGCGAATCAGACCCGAGTCGACATCTTGAGCTTGAG
Source organism: Microbacterium sp. 01T413_2 (assembly GCF_056398985.1). Classification (NCBI taxonomy): domain Bacteria; kingdom Bacillati; phylum Actinomycetota; class Actinomycetes; order Micrococcales; family Microbacteriaceae; genus Microbacterium; species Microbacterium sp. 01T413_2. The sequence goes on along the minus strand of NZ_JBFTQL010000017.1, from coordinate 63,614 downwards.
ATCCTCCGGCTCGCATCGTGTGCCAACCAATACGGCGTCACCGTCCCTGCCCATGCGATCCAATCCGCTCTGGATGCCGATCACGGCGCATTCGTCGCTGCCAGCCGCCGCCTCATAGACGAGCACCTTATCGTTGAGGACTCGGGCAACCTCATGCGGCCGCTGCACGAAATCCGATCCGCAGCACTCGCCCGGGCAGCTCACCCCTTTGGGCAGCAGGACACTCTCCAGCGCATTGTCCCTCTAGTGACCAGCGCCGAGCTCGCGCGATTCCTCCGACGAGCACTCGAGTCCGGGGCTGACCCAGCCGTGATGATCCAGGCCGCAACCGAGCGCATCACACGCGATCGCACTCTCCAGACGCTCGTCGCAGTCGCATCCGCTTTCCGTGCTGATGGACTTCGAAGGCGGGCCGACGACTGGAAGCGCATCCTCGATGAATGTGACGTTGATGCTGGCAACGCTGTAAATGCGTTTACGATGTCCCGCACCAAGCCGCGCCCCGACACAGAACATCTCTTCAAGCCCGAGATTGTGGCAGCCATTGAGAGGCTCCGCAGCGTCCCGACCGATCCAGATCTGCAACCCTTGTGGCGAAAGATCGACGCGACGCTGGTCGAAGAACTCACGACCGCTGCGGTCCTCGATGACGAGGCACCCCAACTCCTGTTGCAGGCCATCACCGTACTTCGCGGTTTTGACGTCACAGCTCTGGAGGCCACCGCGGGTGCAATCGGTGCACGCCTGACGGGATGGCCGCTGCACGACGCGGCCGACATGACGGAGGCGTTACGTCGCGCGGCACCTGAGCTTGCGGAACACGCTGTCATCACAGCCGGCGGCGAGCAGCTCCTCCTGCGCAGGATCGCGACAGAAACACCGTGGCTAGCGTCGCTGGAACGCGTAGCCGACGGGGTGGATGGCAGATGGATCTTCATCGACGAGGAGCTACAGCCGAATCAGAACGACGCTGTCGTTGAGGTCTGCCGACTGGCCCTTGCTCTTGCGCCGACAGCGTTGATCGCCCGGGTGGGTGCGGTGGATGCCCTCGGGCGCTTGGCCAAGCTCGGCGTCTACCCGCTCGCTGACAAAGCGATTCCCCGAGAGAATCTGCCCCATGCCCTCGAAGTCTCCGATAACAGAGCCCAGGCTCGAGCCTTGTCGCGAAAGTACGGCGCGGGCACGTTGACGTCCAAGCTTGCGGCCGAGGCGAAAGCACTCGGGACGCTCCTCGATCTGCTCCCAGAGATCGCGATCGCCCACCTAGGCAATCGAACTGTGCCTCGAACGATCGTTCGCCGGCTCGAATCGGTCACCGCGCTGCTTTCCGGGATGGACTCTCCGGCAGACGAGGGCTACACGGACGAAGTGCCCGGCGCTCTCGGTGACTATCCCGTCGAGAGCGACGCCGCCACCGTCGTGCGAATGCTGCTCCAGCAAGTCATTCCAGGTCTTGCACGGGTAGATGTAGCCGAGCGGCGCCCCATCCTGACTGTCGGAACGCTCGACAGTCTCATCCAGAAGGTCGGTGCACTGATCGAACTCGACCGATACCGCTACCTCCCCGACCCGCCCGATTGCGCTCAGCTACTCGACTCTCTCCGCCAATTGCGCATAATCGCGTGCGCCAGCGCAGGATCGGACTCATCAGTCCGCCTATCCATGCGGGCCGCTGCTGGGCGACACACGGGAACCGCTCGGATCGCCGCAGCAGCTACCGTTGCGACCGAGCGCTCTTCCGCAGCCTTGCAGAAAGAGGCTGATCGAATGCAACTTGCGCTCGCAGACGCGGGCTACGCGGTCGCCGCAGTGCCGAGCCTCTCCGATCACACGATGATGAGTTGGCCGCCCGGAGACCTAGCGATCATCGTGGAAGGAGAGAGCCTCCTCGCCCATCTAAATGCTCTCGCATCTCTCGCGGATGCTGCGAGAACTGCTGTCGAACATCCAGACCGGCGTATATGGATTGGACTGCGCTCAGCTAACGGTTACTTGTCTGCCTCGGTCTTCCAGGTTGCGCATCACGGGGTGATCCCACTTGGCGATCGTGGAGCGCCGTCCGCATTCGCAGGCTCGATCGCTGCGACCCCAATTTCTGATCCCTTTGCGGCTTACCTCAAGCAAGCTCGTCGTCTCTCATCGATCGCAGCCGTCATCGCGATCCGCGGGAGCACTCTGATTCCCGACGAGGAAGGACGGGTGCTTGACGAATCCTGGGACCGTCTCGTCGGCCTCAAAGCGCAGATCGATGAACTCACCTCCGCTCACGCCGGGACCGAGTACGTGTCCGCGCTCAGCAACATCTTGACGGTCATCGGTGCAGCGATCACTGATGACCTGTCGACTGCAATTGACCTAGCGGAGAAGGGGAAATCCGGATGGGATGAGATCGCGAGCCTGCAGAGTCCGATGCTGCTTGATACGGAACAGGCGGCCATATCGGGCACTGACGCTGCGATTGTCTACGGTACGGCTGTTGTCATCGCGGACATCGAGGACGATTTCGTGGGTGCGGATGCCCGCGTTGCACACATGCAGGAACATGAGGCGAGTTCCTAAGTCGGTAGGTCGTCATTTATAGAATGGCTGGCAGATCCTCGGTGCAGGGTTTCTTGGCGTGCCGTCAGAGGCGACCGGAATCATGCAAACCGGGCATATCGTGACGTGCTCTGCTCGCGTCCGCCATACCGAGACGCGACACCGCCCCGGCCCTAACGGGCACGACACGTCGCGCGCATCCGCCTCACCGGCGCATCGTTACAACGACGCAAGCTCCGCAAGCAGCTTCGCCACGGATCGCGGCCAATCGACCAACCCGGCGATCGAATCACGAAGAACGATCGCCTGAGCGCGCGCCACGTCCGGGGCATCGAGGACACGTTGGATCGCGTCAACCCACTCGTCCACCGCAAACCCGGACCGCGTATTGGCCGTCGATGCGATCGAGGACGGGCTCGTGTCGATAGACAAGTCACGAATGAACTCCGCAAGGCCCGACTCCGCACTAATGATGACCGGGACACCGCTCGCGATCGCTTCATAAGCGGCCAGACCGAAGCCTTCATGCCGTGAAGGCATCAACAGTACTCGCGCTTGCGCGAGATCCTGCATGATGTCCTCCTCCGTCTCGGAGAACGGACGCAGGTGGTACGGCACGCGTCCTTCCATAATTAGGTCCAGACGCTCCTTGACCTCCCTGGCCGCCTCATCGGGCACACCTCGAATGATGAGGACGGGACGATGCGACGCCTTCGAGGGCCACTTGTCGACGACTCTAAGCATCGCTTCCGCAGCGATATCGATGCCCTTCGAGCGAAAGTCTTCCGCGCGTCCCACGAGCAACACATGGTTGCGTACGGGGGCGTGAGTTTTGCTGACATCAAAAGTGTCACGCAAGCCCGGCATCAAACCGATCACAGGGGTCGTGGGCCCGCGTCCGATGAGATCGTCACGGATACTTGCTGCGAGCAGCGGTCCCACGCCGACTACGAGATGCGCCGACCGCGCGAGTTCCTGCTCCAACCGCCGACGGGCAGCGGAATCCGACATACGCGAAGGCCCGCCGGGCACTTCCTTCGCCGACTCCAGCTGTTCAGCGTCCGTATGGACGAAATGCACACGACGCGCCTCTGGGAAGAACTCTTGCTGTTGAGCAGCCGCATAGGGACCGAGAAGACGTCCGTGTCCGACGATCACGTCAGGGACCCACGATTGATCCGCGAAGATCGGACGAAGAAGCAATGCCTCACGATCGGTCAAACCTGGCACTCGGGCCGGCGTCACGAGTGCAACATTGACATCCGATGCAGCCTTGATATCTTCCGCGGACGCGTCCGCAACCATGACAGCCGCATCAATACCCGTCGCGGCAAGAGCGATCGCCAACTCGCGATTCACCGTGGAGATGCCGCCCCGTCCCGAATGCCACTCATCACACACAAGCAAGAACCGGTCAAGTCGGCGCGGCGGCACATTCGCAGCGTCGGGGGCCGGAAGCGGGCGACTTCTGGTCAGCAGGCTTAGCGCCTCCTGCGTAGAACGCGGATCCTCCGAAACCGAGAGATCACCACCCGACGCAGCGGCGACGAACTGCCATGTCATCTCCGCGTCCGCTGTGCCAACCAGCACCGAGTCGAATCCGACGCCGTCATCGCCTCGAACAAGCCGCGCAGCGAAATCGGATGTAGTAACACCGCCCCGTCGACTGGCAGGCTCGTCAGCAGGATCTCCGTAGAACAGGATCACAGCCGCGATGCTCGCCTCGTCACGGAACGATCGGCGCAACTGCACCGACGTCGCCAGCATTTCCGACGCGCGATTTCGGAAGTTCTTCAGGAAGTACCGGCGATTGAAGATCTTCAGCTCTATAGCGAGAGGCGGAGCATCGCCTTGCGTCACGAGAATATCCGCACCGGAATCCCAGCCGCGCCGATTCTGCTGACCGCCCACTAGCTCCGCAAAATAGTTCTCGATTGCGAGATAGTTGCCGGCGGCCCGAGGATCTGCAAGTGGACCCTGCAACAGCGAAACCAAACGCTGTTCGACTGACTCCTCCATGGCGACCAGCATAGGCGGCCCGCGAACGACGCCGGCCGCCGCAACCGTGAACGCAGCATGTGTTGCGGCGTTCTGCAGCGACTATTGGCACCATCAGCGTATGGGCTTCTACTTCGTGTGCCTTGGCCGGCACAGCGGCCGTACCGCCTGCACGTTGAAGGCGCAGCAGGCGCATCTGACTGAGCAGGCCGTCCAGCGACTGATCCAACAGATCAGTCTCACCTCGCAGGAACGGCAGAGCGTAGAGGAACAGCTCCTCGCTGAATCTAAGGCGACCGTGCGGGAAGCCGATACTGGACGCGCGGAGTCGCTGTCGACGCAGTTACCACCAGGACCCCAACAAGTCTTGGAAGCAGAACGACATGTACGACATCGATGCGCTCGCCACTGCCGTTCCATATTGTGACATAGTCTTCGCGGATGCCGCGGCCCGCGGTGATGTGATCCGCAGGCACATGCAAGTCGCGATGGACACCGTCCTGCCTCGACGGTCGGGGGAACTGATCGACGAACTGATCTGATCCGCGCCGATCTGATAACCAGACTGTCGAGTATCCGCAGGCCCACCAGCTCACTACACTCGGGGCCGGCCCGTCGACGCTGGCGCAGTGAGAGCGGCATACCGTGCGGGAGGGCATCGCCCAATCACACTTTCGAGCGGGTGACGATGGCTGCGCCTTGTGTTCGGTGCGGGTCTCATCGCCGCCGGACTTAGGAACTGATCCAGGAGAGAGCTTCGTGAACGCCGCGTGCAACGGCGAGCTCGGCAAGCGCACGAAGTGACGCGGGGTCGGCGGCAGGCTTCACCCGCTCAACGAGCTCCTCCAACTCGTACTTCACGTGCCAGTCGATACTTTCCGTCAGGCGCAATCGAGTGGTGGCGACCCTGACCAACAAGTCCGCGATCGGCTGCACGACCGGTGCCTCAAGGTGATGGAATCTCGTGCGGTCGCCCATGGCACCGGGGCACGACGCCGTGAGTGTAAGTGCCTCGGCGGTTCCGAGTTCAAGGGCGAGGTCCCCCCAGGCCGTCTTCTCCGTCGAGGGCTGGACACCTGGAGCAGCGGCTTGGCGCGTCTCGATCGCCTCCTTTAGCCAGGATGACCAGAGCGCCTCACGGCCAGCGTCATCGAGCTCACCTACGGTTTCGCTTAGCGCTCGGATGAACTCCGCGAGTTGGCCAGCCCGCTCCGGCGCCGCCAGAAGATCGATCAAGGAGGGTCGATCCACGGAGGCTGCGGCGGAAAACGTCGCGACGGACGCCATTGTCCTCCAGTATCGGTAGGCCATATGGTCGTCACGGATCGAGGCTGCATCCGCGGAGCGAAGAAGGAGTTGCCAGAAGCCCGCGTCCAGGAGATCGGGTGGTGTTCTCGGTTCGTGGAGGAAGCTGAACCACGCGTCAGGTGCAAACTCAGACGTGCCTGAGTCGAAGAGCGGGAAGACGTGCGCGGCGGTGAACACCGGGTCAGCGGCGAAAAGGAAATGGAGCTTCCCGGTCAGCATGCTGGCGGCAGCAGGCTGTGCGGGCGTCGGCGAGTCCAGCATGGATTTCAGCGCGGTGGCTTCGGCCGCAGCCAGTCCCGCCCATCGTTCAGGTGCTGCCTGCCACCTTGAAGCAATGCGATTCAGCCAATACTGAGCCAAGATACCAGGCCACGTGTTCAAGCCCCGCATGAGGGAATCGCTCCATCCCCCGGGATCGAACTCAGACGCGTTCTTCACCCACAGCTCGGACGCAATAGTGTCGAGCCGTTCCAACACCGCAGGATCTACTGCACCCTCCGATGGTTTCGAGACTGACTTCAGCACCTCACTCACCGCTCGAGTGAGCTCGGGTCTGTCGCTCAGCATTTCTAGCGTGTCGACGAGGTCGTCGATCCGCTCCACGAGGAGCGCGCTTTGGCTCCATCCATGCAGAATCGCCCCGAGGAGATCATGGTGCTGCGCGACGGGCACGAGCGTGACTTCCGGCAGCAGCTCAAGGCCGATTGCGGGCTGCGCCGCCGCGGCCTCTCGTATGAGTTTGCAGGTGTCATCCCACGTTGGTTCGTCGAAGTTTCGTTCCGAATAGTCGAGGTTGAGGAGCGACTGGACGCTGACGCGCGCCCCGTTCTCACGTACGCGCGCGAGAAAGTCGTCGACGGTGTGCGGCATCTTTCCGCCCCACGTACCCGATGTCATGTAGTGGTCGAGGTCCGGGTAAGGACGAATCCCCATCTCTGGCTCTTCTTCCCTGATCTCGGAGATGGCGGCGTCCAGTTCCGGCCATGAGGTGACATACCTGCTGAGCCACTCTGCCCGGTCAAAGATCGCTCTGCGGCGGAATCGTGGTTCGACCCCCTCCACCGGGTCATCACGTGGAGGGCCGGCGAGAACTGCTGCGAGCAACTGTTGCCTGGAGTCAGGGCTCAGGTCAGGCGCGACCACCTGAAGCAGACGGAAGAGTTCGTGCTTCGCTTCAGGGTCGTAAAGTAGAACGCCGAACACAGTCGCGCACTTCTCGTCGCCGCTCAGGTGTGGAGACTCGATGACCAGGTGCAGTCCGAGCCTTCGGAAAAGAGCGTGAGGACTCGCGAGCCATCTGGCCGATAAGTCTGCGCTATTCGACGTGGTGAGCGCGGCGCTGTCGCGGAGCATGTCAATGACCGTGCCCTCCTCATCGCCGAACCGGTCCTGTTCATGCGGTTCGATTGCGGAGCGGCGAAAGGACCAAGGATCGAAGGTGCGCTCTGGATCGAACGCACGCAGCAGTTCATAAGCGTCGGTCAGTGCCTGTTCCGCGATCTGAAGCACCCGGTCAGCGCTTTCCTCCGCTTCCTCCGCGACCTGCTCCCACAACTTCTTCAGGATTTGATCTGAGGTCGACCACTCGATCTCTGCTGATACGCGACGCGGCTGCGTCTCGTCCTCGTCGGTTGGGAACCACGGGCGGTCTTCCTTCAGCACGAGGCGGGGTACAAGCGCACGGCGAAGCAACGGGAGCGCATCGACGCCCGATAGCGGGTTGCCGTAGCCCAGAAACCAGGTCAGGCCTGACTCTGTGGGGTCTGTTCGCAACGCGGCGATCAGAATAGTCATCCAGCGACGCGCATCTTCGGGCGCCGTCGCTCGCAACGCGCGCGCAGCGCGGGAGATCCCCCACTGGAGCTCCGTCGATACGACCGGTCCGAGTCGGGCGACGGTGCCAAGCGCGAGCGCCGAACGCTCGGGAACCGCAACGTACTCGTCGACGAACCACCCTGCCAGCACCCGAGACGCCTCGTTCTCGACTCGTCCCGTACTGAAGAGCGTCGTGAATGCCGGTTGCTCCTCAGCCCATCGGAGCCACTCGTAGCCCGTCGCCGCGGCTACGAAGCCACGTGCGCCCAACGGTGTGTTCAACACATCGGCGAGGTAGTCCGCTTCCTCCGGCACCGCCGGAGGACCCCCGGCTGCGAGTTCCTTCGCGCGTGCGTAGTGATCCAACACGCCCATGTTCATCAAGGACGCCCAGGCGTCCAAGGCCAAGGGAAGTGCCGCGTGCCCGTCGTCGCTTGGATACGCCACCGGAGTGATCCGGAGGTTCTCCCACCGGGGGCTGTTCGGCTCGTCGGTAAGCACGAACCGCCGCTGCGCACTCGGCGGAAGCCCGCGAGCCAAGTACGTCATGACGACATCGCTGTGGCTGTAGCCGACGAAGAGCACTGTCCAATGCTCGAAGAGATCCTGCACGAATCGTCGAGCCCACCCGTCGGTGAGATAGGCCCGCCCGAAGTCGTCGTCCGTGACTACAAGCTCCGACGCTGGACGAGACACGGAGCCGTGTAGGTGGACCAGCCCCTGAACTTCTCTCCCCAGCGGCAGAGCAGGCCCGGAGTACGCTTCGCCGAGACTCAGGGCCGTCTCGGAGGCTGCGGCTTCAATGTGTAGGTCGTAGTTGGTCGTAACGATCGGCGCACCGACTGCGCTCGCGAGGCGAGCGAGTGCTCGGTGATTGGCGTTGGGAAGCGACTGCGCACTCCCGGTGATCGCGCGCACCTGATCCTTGACGAGCGGATGCGCCTGCATCAGCTGGCCCAGGAACCGGTCCGGGGTGAGAGTAGCGTCGTACTCTTCGCCGAGAGTTTGAGCGATTGTGCGAGCCAGGCCGTCGTAGAGCGGGAGGCTAGACGGTGCGTTGATGGATACGCCCGCACCGACGAACAAGACCAGTCGGGCGTCACGTGCAGCTGCCAACAGGTCGTTTGGGATGTCGACATCGTTGGTAAGCCTCACCCGTAGAATCTCTCACGGCTTGCCCGCTCAGTCCTCCTTGACGCTCCGGCCGTTGGCGCAACCGTCCGTCCCGGCGAGGCAGTGGATGGGAAAGCAGGCTTCCGATGTAAACGATCGGACCGGCCCCATCTGGGCGCATGCGTCGGTCCTTGAGACCCCACGTGATGTCGGCGAGATAGGTTGAGCCGGTGAGGAGCGCGAGGCGATGAGCATTGCCGTGCCAAGATTCGCCTAGAGCCCGTCAGTTGTTCTTGGTGCGAGCCCGGGGCCGGGCTCATCAAGAACCCACCGAAATCACCCGCCGAGGTTCGCAACCGACCGGCTACACTCGTACTAAGCGAACCGCCCGGTTCCCTGTAAACAAAAGGGAATCCGCGAGTTCCCGAGACGATCGGCGGAGACCGGAAATCGACCGGATCCTCCAAGGGGTCGCAGGTTCAAATCCTGTCAGCCCGACCGAACGCAAGAGGCTCGATCCGAACGGATCGAGCCTCTTGCGTTGTCCGGGTATGAGCGCGGGCTCAGCGCGCGCGGGAGTCGTCGATTGTGAAGCCGTCGCGTGCCGCCCGTTCCTCGAGAGTCTCCAGCTCCTGGAAGAACGTCAGCTGCCAGCCTGTGGGGCCCTGGACGCGAGCATTGAGGCTCCGGAAGGGCGTCTCGATCGGCGGGGCAATCAGCTCGGCTCCACCGTCGCGTGCCGCGGCGACGGCCTGCTCGGTGTCGTCCACCTCAAGGGCGAGCCGCAGCGCTCCCGGAGTGTGCGGCGCGCCCTCGACGCCGTCGATGTTGGCGGCGTGCGTCGGTGTGGCGAGCTCGATCGTGGCGATGCCGGCATGCAGGATCGCCACACGGTCATCGCCCTCGGTGGCGAAGGCGAGCTGTTCGGGCATGCCGAGCACGTCGCGATAGAACCGGAGGGCGCTGTCGAAGTCGTCGGTCTCGATGATCAGGCGGAGCTGCTTGGGTGAGAAGGCGCGCGATGTCATGCATTCATCCTGCACACCTGCATGCCCTGACGTCGCCGGGGAAGCACCGCAGGGGAGGCACGGCCACAAGCCGTTCCTCCCCGCCTAGTCCGTCGTCGTCACGCCTTCCGGTCGAGCGTCGCTCTCGGGTGGAGGCCTTCCTGGCCGAACACGCGGTGGGCGAAGCGTCGGGCGATCTCCTCATAGAGGGCGGTGTCGGGATGCAGGGAGTCGGGAAGAGGGTGACGGTCTGCATCTGCGGGGCCGTAGAGGGTGAGCCCGTCCAGGTAGGAGATGTTCTCACCCGCTTGGCGACGGACCTCGACGACATGCTCGATGTGCCGGCGGGACTCCGCAAGAGTCAGCGCGCCCCTGCCGATGTCGGCGGGGTCGCCCGCGGTGAAGCAGCGGATGCCTCCGTCATCGAAGAACTCCACGTCGCTGGGTCCCGGGATCTCGTCGCTGCCAGGCCACAGGGTCGATGAGCACAGCACGATCGGGGTGTTCGGATGACCGGCCCGGATCCGATCGATGAAGCCGTGCAGCGCAGGGGCGAAGGTGCGCTGATCCATCGATCGTGCGCCCACGATATTGACGCCCACCTTCAGCGAGATGACGTCTGCGGGCGCGGCGGCGATCGCGTCCGCGACGAACGGGTCGAGCATGCACTGGCCGCCGAAGCCGAGGTTGATGACGTCGAGGTCGGTGAGCTCCGCAGCGAAGACCGGCCAGACGCTTGTGGGCAGATCGGCCTCCGCGCAATGACTGATCGAGCTTCCGTGATGCAGCCAGACCGGGCGATCACTCGGGGGAGCGGGCAGCACGGGGGAATCCCCGACGATGTCGACGAGGTCGACGGTCATGCCTTGGGGGAGGAACACCGTCACGACCTTCGGCCCGGCGGGAAGGGGCGCGAGCTCGACGGTCGAGGTCTCGCTGTGTGCGATCACGGTGGCTTCGTCGGCAGCAGGCGAGATGTGCATCGTCTGCGTATCGGGCGCCTGAGCGACCGCCACCGTCGTCCCCTCGACCTGTGCGACGAAGACGTCGCCCGGACGTTCGGCCTCGCCGATCCGGATCCGCGTGCAGCGGACGCGGAGCGTCAACCGTGTGGCTTCCGTATGGACCCGCAGCCGCACTCCGCTCGCGTTCGACGCCATGGCGCGCAGGATCTCTCCGGCCGGAGGGAAATGGCTCCACTGGCTCACAGGTATCCGCACCGGGCGGACGCCGTCCGCGGTTTCGATGAGATCGAGGTGGCCCTCCACGCGCACGGTCCCGCTCGGAAGCGAGACGGTCGTTCCATGGCCTGAGCTGGTCATCTCGTCTCCGTCCGGTGGGTGTTCGCCTCGATGAACTCGGTCGTCCGCGAGAGCACGATCTCCCGCTGGGGCACCTGTGCCCAGCCGTGGTCCGCTCCGTCCACGACGATGAGGTCTGCCTGGTCGCCGTAGATCTCGAGGTAGCGCTCGGCGTAGGCGACGGGGACGAAGTCCTCCGCGCCGTGGAGCAGGCGCACGGGCCCGGTGTAACCGGAGGCGCGACCGTAGACATCGAAGGACACCGCATCGTCGCGCATCGCCGGGCCCAGTCGCATGCCGAGGAAGTCGAAGTACCCGTCGGTGTCGAGCGCGTCGAGCGACCGGCCCTGCAGTGTGCCGCCGCGGATCTCGTCCGCGAACACTGCCGCCGTGGACCACATCGTCAGGGAACGCAACGGCAGTTCGGTCTCTGCGGCCAGGACCGAGGCGATCACCGCGCCGAGGCTCATTCCGACGAGATGGAGGTTGTCGGAATCGACCGTGTCGAGGCCGGCGATCGTTGCCAGGGCCTGGTGCGCGTGGCGGACGTCCAGCGACACGGAGGTGTCGTAGAACTCGCCGTCGCTCTCGCCGTGGCCTGCGCGGTCATAGGCGATGGAAGCGACTCCGACGGCTGCGAGGCGCCTCGCGAGCGCGACGAACGCCGACGAGAACTCCATGTGCGATGCCCCGAAGCCGTGAAAGAGGATCGCGGTGGGGAACGGGCCAGGACCCGCCGGCAGATACTGCGCTCCGCGGAGGGTGATTCCGTCGACCTGGGTCTGGAACGGGGCGATCGTCGTCATGCGGACTCCTTCTGGACGGGCTGCTGGTGCCGGCGGGTCATGCTGTCGTCGCCTCTGTCCTGACCGCCGACGTGACGAGCTCGGACTCGAGGTCGAACTCGTTGCGCGTGTTCCTTCGGAATCCGAGCCACCCGATGAGGAACCCGGCTCCTGCGAGCACCGACACCCCGATGTACAGCATGCTCGGGTTGAGCAGGACGAGCGTCGGCGTCACGACATTGAGTGCGGCGGTGGCGAACCGGGAGACCGCGTAGATCGTGCCCTGCGCGGTGGCGCGGAGCATCGTCGGGAACGACTCCTGCGTCCAGACCTTCATGATCGTCTCGAAGCAGAACGCTCCGAAGAACACGGTCGCGACGGTGGCGATGATGATCGACGGGAGGGTGAAGTTCAGGATGACCGGAAGCAGGTTCGCGGCGACCACGCCGATCGCCCCGATCACGTAGTACGACATCCGCAGCCTGGTGTCCACCACGGCCATGAACCACAGCGCGCCGACGACGGCGGCGGGCATGGCGAGGATCGTCCAGGAGTTGTACTCGGCGATCGAGGAGTGGGAGACGTTGACGGCGACGAAGGTGCCGAAGCTGCCGGCCACGCTCGTCGCCATCGCGGCGAGCGTGTAGTAGCCGACCAGCGTCAGGAACGGGCGGCGGTAGGCGGCGCGCCCGAAGTCACGGAGACGTCCGCGCTCGGCGCGCACCGTGTGGATGCCCGCGCGGCGCTCGTCCCGTGCGACGAGCCATGCCGTCGACTCGGGGATGGTGAGCCGCAGCCCCAGCACGACGAGAGCGATCGCCGCGAAGACGCCGAAGACGATCAGTCCGCCGCGAGGCCCGGCTGCGCCGAAATTGATCGCGAGGAGCACCGCCAGAAGGATCCCGAATCCGCCGAGCAGGTTGGAGAAGACCAGGATCTTGCCGCGATTGCGATCCTGAGCCGCTTCCGCGATCGTCGCGAGGGCGACGGGCAGGTCGGCGCCCACGCCGATCCCGATCAGGGCGATGCCGATCACGAGCATCGGCAGACCGAGGCCGAGCAACGGTGCGGCGGCGCCGAGCACGATGACGGCCATCGTCAGCAGGAAGACCGTGCGCCGCCCCCAGCGGTCGCCGAGCCGGCCGCCGAGGAGGGAGCCGATCGCGACGCCTGCCGTCAGGATGCCGGTGAGCAGGCCCACGTCGTTCGGCGTGAGTCCCGGCTGTCCGGCAGCGGGCGCCTGGAAGAGGACCAGAGCGATCGGGATCCCCGTCGTCACGCCGGTGTCGACGAATGTGGCCATGCCGCAGACGAATCCGACCCACCATGCGCTCAGGGAGCCTCTGTCGGATCTTGATGTGAACATGCGATTACTCCTTCGTAGCCGGGCGGCGGTCTCGCTCCTCGCAGATCCGCGTCACGTCATAGTGCTATACGGGTATAGCACCTGTCAATTCTTGATCAAGCGCGGGGCGTGAGGAGGTCAGCCGAGCGGAGCAGGAGCCGAGATGGATGCCCCCCGGACAAGGGGCATCGGCACGCGGACAGGAAGAGCGAGCCGGGCGTCCTGCAGCAGCATCTCAGCCGCGATCCTGCCGAGCTCCTCATACGGCAGCGCCACAGATGTCAACCGGGGGAGCACTGCCTGGGTCAATGGGCTGCCATCGAAGCCGATGACCGAGACGTCGTGCGGAACCCGCAGCCCTGCATCCGAGAGCGCATGATAGGCGCCGACGGCGAGGGCGTCATTGGCGCAGATCAGCGCGGTCGGGACTCTGCCGGCGCCGAGGCCGCGCGCCACGGCCGCACGTCCGTTCTCGACGTCCCAATCGGTCTCGATCGGCATCGTGCCGGCGAGGGCGGTCCCGGCCTTGCGCAGCCTCGTCTCTATTCCGTCCAGCCGCTCGGTGAGCGCGAGCGGGCTCCAGCCGTTCCACACCGCGGCTCCGGTGAATCCCGGGGGGAAGGATCCGACGAACCAGATCGCGTCGCGATGTCCGGCGTCGAGAAGTACGGATGCCGCCGTCTCACCCGCAGCGCGCTCGTCCGGGATCACCGCGGCGACGTCGGAGGATACGCAGTTCAGCAACACGAGCGGCGCGTTCCGGGTGAGTGGGGGGAGGTCGACGTGCCGGGTGAACATCGATGCGTACAGGAACCCGTCGACGTCCCGGTCCAGGAGGTTCTGCAGGAGTTTGGCCTCGACCTCCGGGTCGCCCTGCGTGTCGACGGTGTAGAGCAGGGTGTTCGCGGCGCGCAGAGTCTGCAGCGCCCCGCGCACCATCGCATTCGCGAACGATGTCGTGCCGATGAAATCTGAGATGAGAGCGACCGTGCCGGACTTCCCGGTGCGGAGTGTCTTCGCCGTGGTGTTGGGGCTGTAGCCGAGCTCTTCGGCCGCGAGCCTGACGCGCGCCGACGTCTCCTCGGAGATGCGCAGATCCGTCCGGCCGTTGAGGGCGAAGGAGGCCGCCGATCTCGACACGCCGGCGCGGCGGGCCACCTCGGTCAGCGTGACGCGCCGCGTACCGCCCTGGCCGTGACCGCTTGAGACCATGTGCCCCTCCTCGTCTCTTCAGGATAGGGCTGAGCCGAGTGAGGAGCGGTCGTCGCCCCTTCCGCCGTCCCCGCCGCGGTGGGACCATGGATCATGGCGACGGATGCCGGCGATGGCGCCGCCGACGCGGCACTGGCGCGCCGGCTGCAGATCCTCGCGACCGAGCACTGGGGGCTTCTCGCCGCGCGCAGCACGGCGCAGAGCGAAGTGCTCACCCGGATCACGATCTACCTGACGCTCGTCTCCGCGGGGCTGGTCACGATCGGACTCCTCGGCCAGGCGTCGCACTTCGCGGACTGGTTCCCTGCGGCCGCTCTCGTGATCCTCGGCTTCCTCGCCGCCGTCGGGCTGCTGACGCTGATGCGGGTGCTCGTGGTCTCGGAGGAGGACTTCATGTACGTCACAGCGATGAACCGGATCCGTGCCGGCTACGCGGACGTGGATCCGGCCGCCGCCGCCTACTTCCTCGCATCGACGCACGACGACGAACTCGGCATGCGGGTGACCTACTCGTTCTTCCGGCATCGCAGCGGAATCGAGCAGATCCTGGGCTCATCGTTGATGCTGAGCGTGCTCGTGAACGCGACCGTGACCGGGATGTTCGTCGGGGGCGTGTGCACGACGCTCGGCGCACCCACGGCTGTCGCGGTCGTGGCCGGCGTGCTGATCGGGCTCTGCGTGGTGGCGCTGGCCGTCTGGTACGCCGGCTTCCGCTACGTCTCGGCCTGGCGCCAGTACGCCCCGCTCAGCCCGAGCGAGGCGCCGCCTCCGCACTGGGGTCCAGGGATCCCGGACCGCCTGCCCGGCGGGTACCCGCGAGGTGCGGCGTCCCCACCGCGGGAATGAGCCTCGCCGGCCACGGACGGACGGCGTCAATCCGGTGTTCCGCGTGGGCGCGACGGGCATAGTGTTCTCGCATGACCGACGTCGCACTGATCACGGGAACCTCTTCCGGCATGGGGCTGCATGCCGCGATCGAACTCGCCCGCAGGGGGTTGCATGTGGTGGCGACGATGCGCGATGTGGGCCGCGCCGGGGAGCTGCAGGATGCGGCGGCGGCCGCCGGCGTCGACGTCGAGGTGCGCGCGCTCGACGTCGTGGATCACGCTGCTGCTGCGAGGCTCGTCGCCGAGGTCGAGGCCGAACACGGCGGGATCCACGTGCTGGTGAACAACGCGGGCCGGGGCAGCGTCGGCACGGCCGAGCAGCTGAGCATGCAGCAGGTGCAGGACCAGCTCGACGTCAACTACCTGGCCCCGGTGAACCTCACCAAGTTGGTGCTGCCGGGCATGCGCGAGCGCGGCAGCGGGCGCATCCTCACCGTCACGAGCGTGGGCGGCACCGTCGGGCAGCCGTTCGCCGACGCGTACTGCGGCGCGAAGTTCGCGGTCGAGGGGTTCATGCAGTCCCTCGCCGTGGTCGCCGAGCGCTTCGGAGTCCGCGTCAGTGTCATCGAGCCCGCGGCCGTCGCCAGCTCTTTTGTCGCGAACGTCGTCCGGCCCGACGAAGGCGGACCCTACGCATCTCTTCTCGCGGCCTACATCGCGCGCTCTTCGGGCGCGTTCGCGAATGCGCAGACCGCAGAATCGGCCGGTGCCGTGATCGCCGCGGCCGTGATGTCGGACGAGTATCGCTTCCGCTGGCAGAGCTCGGAGGGGGCGACCGCGTTCGTCGGCGTCTCGCTCGCCGACCTCGACGGCGAACGTGTGCTGGGCTTCACCCGCCCCTGGATCGCGGCCGGCTGACCCGCTGGGCTGACCCGCCGGGCTGACCCGCTGGGACGGTTCGGCCTGCCGCGGCTTTATTGGTCGCGCGGCGGTGCGGGCGAGCCTCACTGGCGCAGGACTCGATAGGGTGGCGCGGTGATGAGCGCTCAGGATCAGGGTGACGCGGTGCGGATCGCGAATCCCGCGGGCCCGCCGTGGCGCGAGCCCGGCATGCCCGCACTTCTGGCGATGACGACGTTCGCCTTCGCGGGATTCGCGGTGATGCTGCCGGTCGCGCCCCTGCACATGGTCGCGCTCGGAGGTGACGAGTTCCTCGCAGGACTCGTCAACGCAGTGCTCATGGCGGCCACGATCCTCACCCAGCTCGTTGTGGAGCGGATGCGGTCGTGGATCGGGTGGCGGATCAGTCTCGCGCTCGCGTGTCTGCTGCTCGGACTGCCGGCGCTCGGCGAGATCGTCGCGACGACGCCGGGGCAGGTCCTGGCCCTCGCCGCCGTGCGCGGGATCGGGTTCGGCATCGTCACGGTGAGCGGATCCTCCGCGGTCGGCACACTGTTCCCGCCCGAGCGACGCGGACGCGCGATCGGCGCCTACGGGCTCGCGGTCGCCGGCGCCCAGCTCGTGCTCACCCCGGTCGCACCGTGGATCGCGGACGAGGCGGGCCTGCCGGTCGCCTTGGCCGTCGCGGCGCTGCCGCTCGTCGGGATCCCGTTCGCTATCGCCGCCGGCGCCGCGATCGCGAAGCATGCACGGGCTGTGGCAACGGCCGACATCCAGGACGCAGAACGACCGAGCCCGGCGCCGCACGAGAGCCGGAGCGAGGACCGTAGGGCACTGGTGCGGCTCGTACCGCCCATCCTCGCGTTGACCGCCGTCACCTGTGCGGGCGGGGCGATCACCACGTTCACGCCGCAGTTCGTGCCCGATGCGGTGCTCACCGTCGTTTCCCTGTTCCTCTACACCGCGGCCGCGACGTTCGCGCGCTGGTTCGTCGGGGGTCTCGCCGACCGGTACGGCGCAGATCGCTTCATCCTTCCGGGACTCGCGATCGCGGCGCTGGGGCTCGCCGCCATCGCGGCTGCGATCTCCGGCATCGTCGGGCTCGCCGGCCCGATCCTGCTCATCGTCGGCGCGGTCCTCGTGGGCACGTCGTTCGGCATCATGCAGAACGTGACCCTGGTTCGGGCGTTCGAGCTCGCCGGAGAGCATGCGAGAGGGGTCGCCAGCACCGCGTGGAACGTCGCGTTCGACGCCGGCACCGGCGTCGGCGCACTCGCGATCGGCGCTCTGGCCGCTGGAGCCTCGTTCACGCTCTCCTTCGTCGCGTTGACCGCCGTGTGCGTGGTGGCCGGATTCGCTGTGCTGCTCGCAGGCCGGCGCCCGGCGAGGGACGCGGTCGGCGCGAGCGACTGAACCGCGGACGCGAACTCACAGCAGCTGCATAGCTTCGCGGGACCAAAACCGCCGCGATCGTGGTTCTTCCTTATGACGCCGCAGCCAGCGGCGCCAGAGGAGGAGCATCACGATGAATCCCACCGACTACCGCAGGACCGATGAGGCGCTGAACGCGCTCACCGCGCACCAGTACGCGGTGACGCAGGAGGGCGGCACCGAGCCGCCGTTCCGCAACGCCTACTGGAACAACCATGATCCGGGCGTCTACGTCGACGTCGTCTCGGGACAGCCGCTGTTCTCGTCGACGGACAAGTTCGACAGTGGGACGGGCTGGCCGAGCTTCACTCGGCCGATCGATGCGGACGCCGTCACCACCAAGACCGACCGCACCTTCGGCATGGTGCGCACCGAGGCGATCTCGGCCGGAGCCGGCAGCCACCTCGGCCACGTGTTCGATGACGGCCCGCGCGATGCGGGCGGGCTGAGATACTGCATGAACTCGGCATCTCTCCGGTTCATCCCGGCCGCCGAGCTCGAGGAGCAGGGCTACGGCGCGTACCGTGGACTGTTCGAGACCACCCCGCAGACCCCAGAGGAGAACGCATCATGACCAGCGGACCCGCCGATACCGGATCCATCGCCCGCGTCCCGGGCGCCGAGACCGCCGTGCTCGCCGGCGGCTGCTTCTGGGGCATGGAGGATCTCATCCGCCGCCAGCCCGGAGTGCTCAGCACGCGCGTCGGCTACACCGGCGGCAGCAACGAGCACGCCACCTACCGCAACCACCCGGGGCATGCCGAGGCGGTGGAGATCGTCTTCGACCCGTCGAAGACCACGTACCGCGACATCCTCGCGTTCTTCTTCCAGATCCACGATCCGTCGACCCTGAACCGCCAGGGCAACGACATCGGCACGAGCTACCGATCGGCGATCTTCCCGCTCAGCCCTGAGCAGGAGCGGGTCGCCCGTGACACGATCGCCGACGTCGACGCCTCCGGCCTGTGGCCGGCCAAGGCCGTGACGACGATCGAGCCCGAGGGCCCGTTCTGGGAGGCCGAGCCCGAGCACCAGGACTACCTGGTGCGGTACCCCGACGGCTACACGTGCCACTTCCCGCGCGCCGGCTGGGTGCTGCCGCGTCGGGACGAGGCCGTCGCGCAGTAAGCGCCACCCCACTCTTCGGGCCCGTCGGATCGCTCCGGCGGGCCCGAAGTCGTCTGAGCGACTGCGGCCGTGGCGAGGATCCGGTCTGTCCGAAGGATCCGGTCCGGTTCAGCCGGAACGACCGTCGCGTTCGGCCCGGGCGCGAAGGAGCCGATCCTGCCAGTCCGCGGGGACGCGCTCGGCCGGGCCCGGTGCGGATTGGTCCTCGGGGTGGCTCCGCGGCGGGGCGAGTTCCGGACCGTCGACCATCTGCGACGTGCGATAGTCCCAGAACCAGTCCTCGCCGGGCTCGTAGCTCTGGATGAAGCGGTGGCCGGTCCCGGTCGCATGCGCGGTGGCGTGCTGGCCGAGGGAGTCATCGCAGCAGCCCACGTGCCCGCACTGCACGCAACGACGCAGGTGGAACCACCACCCTCCGTCCCGCTCGCATTCCACGCAGCCTGGGCCTGATGGCGGCCGCCGTGTGTCGATTCCCTGGATCATGTCCCACCTCCGGGTGCGGATCAGCGGATGAGGTTGCCTTCGGCGTCGCGCGGGCGCACCGGGTGCTCGCTGAGGATGGAGAGCCGATTGAACATGTTGATGGTCAGCGCGACCCATTCCGCGGCCGCGAAGACGTCATCGCCCAGCAGCCCGCGGGCGGCGGCGAGATCGGCCTCCGCCTCCTCGCCGAGCGGCATCCGGGTCGCAGCCTCGGCGATCGCCAGCATGGCCTTCTCCCGCTCGGTGAAGAGGTCGGATTCGCGCCAGGCGGGCAGCACATCGAGCTTCTGCTGGGTGATGCCGGCGCCGCGCGCCTCTCGTGCGTGCAGGTCGAGGCAGAACGCGCACGCGTTGATCTGCGACGCGCGCACCTTGATGAACTCGGCCTCGGCGGTGCTGAGCCCGTGCGCTGCCGTCGCTCTCGCGACGGCGTCCGAGTACTCGGACGCGGCCTTCCACGCATCGGGGATCGCCTTGTCCAGGTAGGGGCGCATGCTGTTCCTCTCGGGCGTTCTGTTCGACGAGTTCACCGTATCGTGCAGCGCGACCTCTGCCCCACGCCGCCGGCGACGCCGCCGGTGCCCCGGCTACTCGTAGCGGAGCGACTCGACGGGATCCTGGCGCGCAGCCCGTGCCGCGGGGAGCGTGCCGGCGAGGAAAGCGATCACCATCACCAGCAGGATCACCGACACGATGGATCTCGCGTCGAACGCCACGAGCTGCAGTCCGGACAGATCCGACAGGAGCGTGCGCCCCAGGATCCGGCTCACAACGCTGCCGACCAGCATCCCGCCGAGGACGCCCAGCGCGCTGCCGAGGAAGCCGATGAACGTCGCCTCCAGGCTGAAGAGCCCGAACACGCGACCCGAACCCATGCCCATCGCCTTCATCAGGCCGATCTCGCGGGTCCGTTCCTGCACCGACATGTACAGGGTGTTGATGATGCCGAAGCTCGCGGCGAGCAGCGCGATGATCGCGAAGGCGTTCAGGACCAGCACGATCCCGTCGATCACCGCCTTGAAGGTGCCGAGCTGTTGCGCGACCGTCGTCGAACTGAAGCCGGCTGTTGTGAGACGCTGCTGCAGTGCAGTCACCTGCGCGGGGGAGGACGAGGGTGCGAACCAGGCCCTGGCCTGTGTGTAACGGTTCTGCTGATCCGCGTGCACGCCCGTCTGCTGGGCGTCGTAGAGCGCGCCGGTCAGCGCATCATTCGGCAGCATGCTCGCGGCGCCCCCGGTCAGGCTGAACGTCGATTCGGAGACGCCGGAGACCGTCGCCTCGATCGTGTGCTGCGTGCGGGTCGCATCCGTCACCGCGAGCGTCACGGTCTTGCCGACCGCATCTGCGGCGCTCGAGAAGCCGAGCGGAGTGACGAAATCGGTGGGCAGCGCGAGCTGCAGATCACCGGTCGAATCGCTCGGCGCGGAGCCCGCGGCGAGCTTCACGGTCTGCCCGGCGACGAGACCGCCGGCGCTGATCACGTACTTCTTGCCGTCACCGAACTGCACGTAGTCGACCGAGACCGCGCGGACCGGCTTCACCGCGGTCACGCCCTTCACGCTCGCGAGTGCGTCCAGGTCACTCTGCGTCAGCACGGCGACGGTGCTGACGCCACCCCTCCCGCCACCCGTCGTCGCCGTGTTCGGGTCGTACTCCCTCGGGGCCGTGCTGCCGGGTGCGGTGCCGGCGTCGACCTTCTTGGTGACCGTCAGCACATCGCTCGCACCGAAGCCGGAGACGGTGTCGTCGATGTACTTGTTGATGCCGGTGCCGAGGCCGTTGGTGATGGTCAGAGTGAACGCGCCCACGAAGATCGCGAGGATCGTGAGCGTGGTGCGCGTCTTCGAGCGGAAGGTGCTCGAGATCGCGGTGCCGATGAGGTCGAGCGTCTTCATGCCGCCGTCTCCTCGATCAGCCCGTCCTTGATGTGCACGCGCCGGTCGCACCTCGCGGCGAGGTCCTCGTCGTGGGTGACGATCACAAGCGTGATCCCGTGGTCTCGGTTCAGGGCGAACAGGATGTCCTCGACGACCCCTCCGGTCACCGAGTCGAGGTTGCCCGTGGGCTCGTCGGCGAAGATGATGCGCGGGTCGTTGACCAGCGCACGGGCGATGACGGTGCGCTGCTTCTGACCGCCGGAGAGGTTCACCGCCTTGTTCCTGGCCTTGTCGGCGAGATCGAGCTGCGCCAGCGCGGCCATGCCGCGGCGCTTCCGCTCGCCCGCACCGATGCCGGCGATCTTGAGCGGCAGCACGACGTTCTCGAGAACGCTCTGATTCGGGGTCAGGAAGAACTGCTGGAAGACGAACCCGAAGGTCTTGTTGCGGATCCGGTTCAGCGCCGCCCCCTTCAACATCGCCGTGTCCTGGCCGCTCAGCGCTATGGCCCCCGAACTCGGTTCATCCATCAGCGCCATCAGGTGCATGAGCGTCGACTTGCCGGATCCGCTCTTGCCGATGATCGCGATGCTCTCGCCGGCCGCGATGTCCAGGCTCACCCCCTTCAGCGCGTCGAAACGACCGCTTCCTCGGCCGTAGGACTTGTGCACGTCGCGCACGGAGAGCACCGGCGCCGGTGGTGCGGGGATCGTGGGGGCAGGACTCGTCATTCGCGCTCCAGGACTCGGTGGCGGATCCGCCGCGTTCAGCCTCGCTGATCGCCGGGGACCTCGCATCGTCTCACGGGATGAAGTGCGCGTACTCCGCACGCGGTATGCCGATGCTGCTGAGGCGGGGTCAGGCGTCTAGGAGCTTCTCCGACTGGTCCACGACGCCCAGCGCCGCCGCCTGGGCGGCATCCGGATCCTGGTTGCGGATCGCGTGGAACAGCGCCTCGTGT
This sequence comes from Microbacterium sp. 01T413_2, assembly GCF_056398985.1. Classification (NCBI taxonomy): domain Bacteria; kingdom Bacillati; phylum Actinomycetota; class Actinomycetes; order Micrococcales; family Microbacteriaceae; genus Microbacterium; species Microbacterium sp. 01T413_2. The sequence goes on along the minus strand of NZ_JBFTQL010000017.1, from coordinate 41,585 downwards.
CGGTCGGCGCTCGTCGCCACGATCGCCATGGACCCTGGCGCGTTCGCGGTGACCGCGTTGAGCAACGAGGAGTCGAAGCTGACATATATCCCGGCGAGCAGCTCGTTGTGCGCGGCCATGGCGATGGCGAGATGGAACGCGACATCGTGCTGGATGAACACGTCCTGGTCGTCTCGGCGGGCAGCCGCATTCCTGGCGATGAGTTCGGTCTCGATGACCGTCAGATCGGCGGCGGTCCGGTTCTGCGCCGCCTCCCGGGCCGCGAGCACGTCGAGGGCACGGCGCACGCGCATGACCTCCAGGGCGTCGGCGTCGCGGAGGGTGCGACGCAGCGCCACCTCCGTGGGATCGCGTGCGATCACATAGGTGCCGTCGCCCTGTCGGCTCTCGAGGAGGCCGAGCTGCGCAAGAGCGCGCACGCCCTCGCGGACGGAGGGGCGACTGACGCCGAACTGGGCGACGAGCTCGGCCTCGCTGGGGATGCGCTGGCCGATTCCCCAGGTGCCGGCAGCGATCTCGGTCTGGAGGCGCTCGACGACGGTGTCGACCAGTGAGCGGCGTTGGATCGGTTCCACGGTTCCATTGTGGGCCATGTTGGCCGTATGGTTGTCAGACGTCAGATAACCTGATGAATATCCACACGATGACCCCCGATCATCCGAGCCGGCGAAGACGCCGGACGAGGAGCAGGAGCACGATGGCAGCTGGTCCCGAGCGCAGTCCGCTCGTCGCGGCGGGTCTGGTCGACGCGCACATCCATCCGGACAAGACATCCTGGGGCGACCGGTGGATGACACGACGGCCGGCCGCGACGCTCGACGAGCTGATCCGCAACAACATCCTCGCCCTCTCGGAGTATGGCAAGAGCGTCGAGGACCGCGCCCACGCGCTGATGTCCCACGCGCTGCGCAACGGCACCCTGGCGATGCGCGCCCACGTCGATGTGGGCACCGCCGTAGGCCTCGCCCACGTCGAGGGGGTACGAGCGGCGGCCGAGCGGATCGGTCCGGATCTCACCGTGCAGATCGTCTGCTTCCCGCAGTTCGGCCTGCTCACCGATCCGGGCGCGCTCGACCTCATGGCGGCGTCGCTGGATGCGGGGGCGGACATCGTCGGCGGCATCGATCCGCTCGGCCGCGACGGCGATGTCGCCGGCCACCTCGACGCCGTGTTCGGACTCTCCGCCCGGTCCGGGCGCGACCTCGACATCCACCTGCACGACGGGGGAGAGGAGGGTCTGGCGCAGATCCGCGAGATCGCCGCCCGCACCCGCGCCACGAGCATGCAGGGCCGCGTCACGGTCAGCCATGCCTTCGCGCTGTGCGACGACACGCTCCCCTCGCTACGCGCCACGCTGGACGATGTCGCCGATGCCCGCCTCTGGATCACCACCTGCGCGCTGGGACCGGATCCCGTGCCCGACCTCGACCTGTTCGAATCCCATGGCGTGCAGCTCGCCGCGGGGTCGGACGGTGTGCGAGACAGCTGGAGCCCGTACGGCACCGGGAGCATGGTGGACCGCGTTCATCTGCTCGGCTACCGGACCGGAGCCATCACCGACGCCGATCTCGAGCGGTGCTACCGGATCGCCTCGACAGAGGGCGGTCGGATGCTCGGCATCCCGGACCTGGCCCTCGACACGGACGCCACGAGCGCCACCCGTCTCGAGTTCGACGCCCCGACCATCGCCCAGCTCGTGGTCGACCGACCTGCACCTCTCCGTGTCATCCGGCACGGCCGGGTGCTCTGACGCATCCCCCTCCATCCGCAACACCTCACCCGCAACCCGAAAACACAGGAGTTTCTCGTGGTCCTTCGCAAGACAGCACTCGGCGCCGCCGCCGTCGTGGCGGTCGCCGCTCTGGCTCTGGCCGGCTGCACCGGCACCCCCAAGGGGCAGGCGTCCGGCCCGTCCGAGCTCTCGCTCGATCTCACCAAGCTCGCCACAACCACGCCCGCCGGCACCGAACCGGTGGACCAGCTGAAGTGGAATCTCCCGTACGAACCCTCGTCGATCGATCCGATCTTCACCTGGAACTATGCGGAGAACACCGTCACCGCGAACCTCTGCGAGAGCCTGATGCGGATCAAGCCGGACCTGTCCATCGAGCCGGGCCTGGCCAGCAAGGTCGAGACTCCTGACGACACCACGCTGGTGTACACGATCCGCGATGGCGTGACGTTCTGGGATGGCAACCCGCTGACGGCGGAGGACGTGGCCTACTCGCTGCAGCGCCAGATCGGCCCCGACACCAAGAGCTACTGGTCCGACTACTTCCACAACGTCGCATCGGCGACCGTCACCGGTCCGCTCCAGGTCACCGTCAAGCTCTCCAAGCCCGACGTGCTCTTCGCCCAGGCGATGAGCTCCGCCGCCGGCGCCATCGTGGAGAAGGCCGTTGTCGAAGCCGACGGACAGGCGTTCGGCACGCCGAAGGGCAACCTGCAGTGCACCGGCCCGTTCAAGGTCGGCGCTTGGAACTCCGGCAAGAGCCTCATGCTCGAGCGCAACGACGCCTACTGGGATACGTCGGTGAAGCCGAAGGTGAAGGAGATCTCGTTCAGCTTCATCGCCGACGAGTCCACCGCCATCAACGCCCTGCGCACCGGCGACGTGGACGGCCAGTTCTTCTACCTGCCGCCGGCCGGTCTGTCTCAGCTGCAGAAGAGCGACAAGGTGACCACCACGTTCGGCAAGTCCTTCGTGTTCTGGACGCTCGCGGCGATCAACAAGGACGGCGCGATGGGTGACGAGAAGATCCGTCAGGCGCTGTCGCTCGCGATCGATCGCAGCGCACTCACGAAGGTCGTCTTCCAGGGCGCGGGCATCCCGGCGCCGACGATCGCCGGCCCCGACATGTGGGGCTACGGCAAGGACGAGTTCTCCGCCGCGTACAAGAAGTTCGACGTGAAGCCTGATCTGGAGAAGGCGAAGAAGCTGGTCGAGGAGGCCGGCTCGCCGAAGACGCCGATCGTCCTCGCGGTGCAGGGCAGCTCGGCCGTGCACGAGCAGACCGCCAGTGTCATCCAGGCCGCGGGACAGGCGATCGGTCTGAACGTGCAGACGAAGGTGATCCCGGTCGAGCAGTTCGGCAACCTCTACTTCGACCCCACCGCACGCAAGGGCCTGGACGGCTTCTTCACGACCAACTACGGCGACTTCGCGGATCCGCTCGGGGTGTACAGCTTCTTCGAGTCGACCAACTCCCACGACTACATCCAGTGGAACGGCGCCGACGGCCAGATCGCCAAGGCTCTGCAGACCACGGACGACGCCGAGCGGGCCAAGCTCGTCGTCGACATCCAGGAGAAGGTCACCCAGGGTCTGCCCTGGATCCCGCTCGCGTACGAGCCGACCACGATGATCCAGAACAAGCGGATCTCCGGCGCCGTGCCGTCTTTCGCCTACCTGTACTCACCGTGGGCGGTCGCGATCGGCGGGACGAAGTAGTCCCATGTCCTTCGCGTCCTTCCTGCTGAGGCGCATCGGGGGGCTGCTCCTGGTACTCCTGGTGACCTCGTTCCTCGTGTTCGGGTTGCTGTACCTGGCCCCGGGCAGCCCCCTCGCCTTCATCCTCGGTCCGCGCGGCGGCAGCGCCGCACAGATCGCCGCCGTCACGGCGCAGTACCACCTGAACGACCCCTTCGTCGTGCGCTACATCGCCTGGCTGGGCGATGTGCTGCACGGCGATCTGGGCCGCTCGATCGTGTACCGCCAGCCCGTGTCGGATCTGCTGGCCTCGCGTGCGGGGACGACGACGGCGCTCGTCGCCCTCGCCGCGGTCATCATCGCGGTCGTGGGCATCCTGGCCGGCACCGTCGCCGCCCTGCGCGGCGGGTGGGTGGACCAGGTCGTCTCGACCCTGTCCGCCGTCGGCCTGTCCACGCCCGTGTTCGTGGTCGGCGTTGCGCTGATCAGCCTGTTCGCGGTCGGCCTCGGCTGGTTCCCCACCTTCGGTGTGGGATCCGGCGGGTTCGACACGCTCTGGCACCTGTTCCTGCCTGCCATCGCACTGAGCGTGGCCAGCGCCGCCTACCTGGCCCGCATCACGCGGGCCGCGGTCAACGAGGAGCGCGGACGTGAGCACGTGCAGACCGCGACCGTCCGGGGGCTCTCGCAGGGACTGATCGTGCGCCGCCACGTGCTGCGCAACGCGCTGATCCCGATCACGACCGTGCTCGGCCTCACGATCGCGACGCTCATCGCGGGCGCCGTGGTGGTGGAGAACGTGTTCGCCCTGGACGGCCTGGGATCGCTGCTGGTCAAGGCGATCCTGCAGCGCGACTTCGCCGTGGTGCAGGCGGTCGTGCTGGTGCTGGTCGTGGCCTTCGTCGTCGTCAACGCGATCGTGGACGTGCTGTACACGTTCATCGATCCGCGCATCACCCTGGGGAGCAAGCGATGAGCGCCGGAACGACGACCGCCATCGCGGTGGCGAAGGATGCCTCGGTGCGTCGGGGGGACAGCCTGCTGCGTCGCGTGTGGGATCGTCTCGGCGTCATCGGCTCGATCGCGGTGGTGCTGCTCACGGTCATCGTGCTCGCCGCCGTGTTCGCCCCCTGGGTGGCGCCGGCGGATCCGAACGCGCCCGACCTGCTCGCCGCGCTCGCGGGCCCGAGCGCCGGTCATCTGCTCGGCGCCGACGCCCTCGGCCGCGACATCCTGTCCCGGCTGATGTTCGGCGCGCAGGTGACCCTCGCTGGCCCCGGACTCGTGATCCTGCTCTCCACGATCGTCGGCACGGTGCTGGCGCTCGTGGCAGCGTGGTGCGGCGGTCGTGTCGATGCGGTGATCGTGTGGGTGCTGGACATCCTGTTCGCGGTGCCGGGGATCGTGTTCGGTCTCATCGCCGTCGCGATCTGGGGGCCGAGCCTGTTCACGGTCGTGTGCGGCCTCGCCATCGCCTACGTGCCCTACGCGGCCCGCGTGGTGCGCGGCGCCGCGCTGCGCGAGCGCAACCTGCCCTACGTGTCTGCCGCCTGGCTGCAGGGCCACTCGGGGTTCGGGATCACCACGACCCAGATCCTGCGCAACGTGCAGCCGATCGTGATCGCCCAGGCGGTCTCGTCGCTCGGCTTCGCGGTGATCGACCTCGCCGCCGTGTCCTTCCTCGGACTCGGTGTGCAGCCTCCCACCGCGGACCTCGGCCTGATGGTCAAGAGCGGGTTCGATTCGACACTGCGCGGGTACCCGGGCGAAGCGATCGCAGCGGGCACTCTCATCGTCCTCATCGTCTGGTGCGTCACCGTCATCGGCGACCGCCTCGTCACCAACGCAAGGAGCATGTGATGGCGCAACCGCTTCTCCGGCTCGAGGACGTCAAGGCCACCCTGCGCCTGCGTCGCAGCCAGCAGACGCTGCTCAACGGGGTCTCGTTCGAGATCGGCGAGGGCGAGGCCCTGGGGCTGGTCGGGGAGTCCGGATCCGGCAAATCACTCACCACGCGGGCGATCACGCGCATGCTGGATCCGGCGTTCCGGGTGTCCGGGACGATCGAGTTCGCGGGCGCCTCCGTGCTGGGCATGTCCGCCGCCGCTCTCCGCCGCTATCGGCAGACCGACGTCGGGATGATCTTTCAGGATCCGCGTGCGCACGTGAACCCCGTGCACACGGTGGGGGACTTCCTCACCGAGGTGCTCGTGCGTGACAGGGGCATGGACCGGAGAGATGCCGAACGTCGAGCGGTGGCGCTCCTCGATGAGGTCGGCGTGCGAAACGCCGAAGCACGCCTGCGGCAGTATCCGCACGAGCTGTCCGGGGGCCTGCTGCAGCGCGTGATGATCGCGAGCGTGCTGCTGGCCGAGCCGCGGATGATCCTGGCGGACGAGCCGACGACGGCGCTGGACGTCACAGCCCAGTCGGATGTGATGGCCATCCTGGACGAGCAGCGCAAGGCGCGCGGGCTCGCTCTGCTGTTCATCACGCACGATCTGGAGCTCGCGGCGGCCTGCTGCGATCGGCTCGCCGTGATGTATGCCGGCGAGATCGTCGAGCAGGGGCCGCACGTGTACGAGGATCCGCAGCATCCGTACACGGTCGAGCTGCTGGGCGCGCGCCCGAGCATCGAGGAGCGGGTGGCGCGACTTCCCGTCCTCACCTACAACCGAGAGATCCACGAGCAGCGGAAGGCCTTCGCATGAGTGCCGGCGCAGAACCGATCATCGTCGCGAAGAACCTCCGCAAGGTCTTCCCGGCCCCGCGCGGTGCGAGGGGCGGGCCGATCGTCGCGGTCGACGACGTCTCGTTCGAGCTGCGGCCGGACGAGTGCCTGGCGATCGTGGGCGAGTCCGGTTCGGGCAAGACCACCGTGGCCCGCATGCTCGTGGGCCTGGAGTCGGTCACCGCCGGTGAGCTCACGGTGCGCGGCGAGTCCCGGACCAGGGGCGTGCGACGCCTCGCCGACCGGCGACGCTGGGCGCGCGAGGTGCAGTACGTGTTCCAGGATCCGTACTCGTCGCTCAACGGCCGGCAGCGGATCGTCGACATCATCTCCTCTTCGGTGGCTCTGCACGGGACAGCGAAGACCGCGACGCCGCGCAGCGCCGCGCAGGCGATCCTGGAGAGTGTCGGGCTCGGCGGGGGGTTCTGGGCGAAGTTCCCGCACCAGCTCTCCGGCGGGCAGCGGCAGCGCGTCGCGATCGCGCGGGCGCTCGCCGCGGATCCCGGTGTGATCGTGCTCGACGAGGCGGTGGCAGCCCTGGACGTGTCGATCCAGGCGCAGATCCTGAACCTGCTCGCCGACATCAAGGCCGAGCGCAGGATCAGCTACCTGTTCATCTCGCACGACCTCGCCGTGGTCAACCAGATCTCGGACCGCATGATCGTGATGGAGCAGGGCGTCGTGGTCGACCAGGGCGTCACCGCCGAGATCCTCGCCGATCCGGTGCAGCCGTACACCCGGGCCCTGCGCGCCGCGGTGCCCCGCCCGGGCTGGAAGCCTGTGCGCCGGGAGCGGCTCGCGTCGTGAGCGCCATCCCGAACCGGCGGCCGTGAGCCGCCGGTTCGGGGACGATCGCGGTCGACGTAGGATCCGAACATGCCCGCCTACTTCGAGCGCGTCGATGCGTCCGCCTTTCTCCCGACCGCTGCCGTCGAAGGCGCGTGGAGCACCGAGGAGCAGCACATCGCGCCGTCGCTGGGCCTCATCGCGCATGCGATCGAACGGGAACACGCTGAGCGTCGGGGCGGCGATCTGCAGCTCGGACGGATCTCGTACGACATCCTCGGCACGATCCCGATCGAGCGCGTCGACCTCGACGTCCGGATCCTGCGTCCCGGCCGTACGATCGAGTCGTGGAAGCGGTACTGAGCCACGACGGGCGCGCCGCAGTCATCGCGCGAGCCTGGTTCATGCAGGCGGCAGACACCCGCGCGTTCGCCGGCAGTACGCTGCCCGCGATGCCGGACCGCAACGAGCTCGACCCGTGGGAGATGGGCGATCACTGGCGGGGAGGGGCTGTCCGCAGCGTGGACTTCCATCGTGGACAGCGGCAGCCGGGGCACGCGTGGGCCTGGCTGAGGCCGCAGATGCCGTTGCTGCAGGGCGAGCCGGTCGGGCCGATCTCGCGGCTGCTGGGCATGGTCGATTTCGCCAACGGACTCACGCTGCGCCTGGCGCCGACGCAGGTCGCGTTCCCGAACGTCGATCTCACCTGCCATCTCTTCGCTGCGCCCGAGGGCGACTGGATCGGCTTCGACACGACGGTCTCGATCGGTCCGACCGGGCTGGGTCTGACCGATACCGTGCTGCACGATGAGCGAGGCCCGGTCGGGACGGTGCAGCAGATCCTGACCGTGCGCTTGCTGCGCGGCTGACCAGCCACGGGGCTGCGCGTGATCAGGCGGGCGTCACGGGCTGGCGAAGGATCGTGCGGCGCTTCTCGGGAGCCACCCGGCGGGCGTCGCTCAGGTAGACCTCGTGATGCAGGCCCGCCAAGCGCAGGCCCTGCTCCGGGATCACCTCGTCATGCATCCGTGCGAGGAGCGGCGCCTCGTCATCGAAGGATCCGATGTGCAGAGTCTGCAGGCAGAGCCCTTCCGACAACGGGAGTATTCGCAGGTCGTCGAGCCGCACCGGTGCCTTCTTCGTGCGGACGTCAGCGATCACAGCCTCCACGAGAGCGTCCTCGATCCATTCGGGGATGAGGATCAGCATCGTCCAGTCCCAGCGCGACTTGTCCCGCGCCGTCGTGAATGCGTCCATCTCGTCCGCCCACCACAGCCCCTCCAGCGGCGGGACGACGTAATCCTGGTCGAGCTCGCGCTTGCTGGCGAACTTGAGCGCGTACGCGACCGGATACAGCGCCTCGAGCGCCTCGGCATAGGCGGGAGCCGTGTTCGGATCCCCATGGCCGTCGATCGCGAGATAGCGGCTCGGCGGCAGATCGATGAGGCGGAACTCGCCGACGCGCGCGCGATAGCCGTCCAGGCGCTTGGTGAGATCGACCTTGGTCCCGGTTGCCATGGGGTGATTTCAGCATGAAGCGCGGACATCGCGATGACGGAGTGAGACGGGATCGCATCCGGCGCCCGAGAACAGGCATACCGTTGAGGGTGGGCGCGAACGCTGTGCCCACGGCAACGACAGAGAGAAGCACGATGAGCACCCCCGGTCTGGAAGAGGACGTCACCGAGAAGTTCAAGGGAGCGTTCCGGCATCACCCCGCCGGGGTCGCGCTGGTGACGGGAATCGCCCCGGACGGTCCCGTGGGCCTCACGCTGTCGAGCGTCGCCTCGGTGAGCGCCGACCCCGCCGTTCTCGTCTTCTCCGTCACGCGTGCGACCGGAAGCGCGGGCGGGATCCTCTCCGCGCCCAGCGTGCTCGTGCACTTCCTCGTCGCCGGGCAGGAGCCCATCGCCGACGCGTTCGCCCGCTCGGGCCAGCCGCGCTTCACTCCGGAGCAGGGATTCAGGACGCTGCCCACGGGCGAGCCGTTCCTGCCATCGGCCAGGGTCGCGGTGCGCGGCACGATTCGTGAGACGCACCCGGTCGGGCCCTCGGCGCTGGTGCTGCTCGACGTGCTCGACGTCGTCGAGGGCACCTTCGGTGCACCGCTGCTCTATGTCGACCGGCACTACGACAGTCTCGTCTCGGCGAGCGCGCAGGCGCCGGCACCGCAAGGCTGAGGGCGTCCGGTCGGCGCGGAGACGCTTGCCCCTGCGGCCGTTCTGAACGAAGGTGGAGCCATGGCCGTGACCCTGATCCTCCCGCTGTCCGCGCCGCTCGCCGTCGGGCGCATCGTGGCCGTGGATGAGGAGTCCCGTGCTGTGCGGATCCGCGACCTGACCAGCGGTGTCGCCTACCGCGTGCCCGGATCCGTCCTGCCCGAGCTCGGGGCGCTGCCCTGGCGCGGCCGGGTGGAGGCGTGCACGGTGCTGGCGACGGAGGAGGGCGTGGTCACGGAGCTCGTGCTCGATGCGGTCCCCGGCGGTGCGGTCGATCTCCGCGGATCCGCGATCGCGCTCGAAGGCGCCTCGCAAGCGGCCGCGGCCGCGAAGGCCCAGGCGGCCGTCTGGGGCGGCACCGACCGCCCGCCGCAGGAGGAGACGCCCCGCTTCTGGTGAGTGCGGGCACTCCGCCGCCGTCCCGTTCGGGAGCTCCGGGGCTGGATACTCGCTCATTGGAAGTCCCGGGAGTGGTGCGTCACACCCACCGCGAGCTGTTCGAACGCGTCGGCCAGCAGATTGGTGACGCCCTCGGGAGAGCGCTCCAGGACGCCGCGCACGATCAGCGCGGGTGACTCCCGGGCGATCCGGCGGTAGCGCAGCCACACGCCCTGGGTGCAGATGACGTTCACCAGACCGTGCTCGTCCTCGAGGTTGAGGAAGGTCACGCCGCCCGCCGTGGACGGGCGCTGCCGGTGGGTCACGAGGCCCGCCGTCTCGACCCGCCGGCCGTTCTCGTGGGTGCGCAGCGCGGAGGAGGTCAGCACGCCGCGCGCGTCGAGCTCCGCGCGGAAGTGCGCGAGCGGGTGGTCATCGGTGGACACCCCGGTCGCCCAGAGGTCGGCGGTGAGGATCTCGTAGCTGGTCTGGTCGCCGAACAGCGGCGGCTGCACGGCGACCACCGTGTCGGGCAGATAGCGGGCGCGATCCTCCGCCGCGGAGCCGGCCAGCCAGATCGCCTCCCTGCGCTGCAGCCCGAGGGAGTCGAAGGCCCCGGCGGTGGCGAGGGCCTCCACCTGGGAGGCGGTGAGGTTGGTGCGGCGCACGAGATCGTTCAGGTCCCGGTACGGACCGTGGGACACGCGAGCGGCAACGATCCGCTCTGCCGTCTTCTCGCCGATCCCGGTGACGCCGGCAAGCCCCAGCCGCACGGCGAAGCGGCCGTCCCTGCGGTGCGCGAGGGTCTCGTCGGGGGCTTTCGGGTCGAACGGCGCAGCCTTCACACCGGGAGGCCGCGCGGGGAGCTGATGCGCGCAGGCATCCAGGCCGGTGCGCCCGGTCGCCGCCGGATCCACAGGCTCCAGGGTCTCCGTCGCCCCGGAGCGCCGGATGTCGGGCCGGCGCACTTCGACCTCGTGCCGGCGGGCGTCGCCGGTGAGGGTCGCTGCCGAGTAGAACCCCATGGGCTGAGAGCGCAGCAGGCCCGCGAGGAACGCGGCGGGGTAGTGCAGCTTGAGCCAGGAGCTCGCGTACACGAGCAGCGCGAACGAGAGCGAGTGCGACTCCGCGAAGCCGAAGTCGGAGAACGCCTGGATCTGCGCGTAGATGCGGTCCGAGGTCTCCTCGTCCAGCCCGTGCCGGCGCATGCCGGCGTACAGGCTCTCCCGGATCCGGTCGATCTTCTCCAGTCCCCGCTTGGATCCCATCGCGCGGCGCAGCGTGTCGGCCTCGTCCGCGCTGCAGTCGCCGAGCGCGGTGGCCATCTGGATGAGCTGCTCCTGGAACACCGGGATCCCCAGGGTCCGTTTCAGGATCGGTTCCAGCTTCGGGTGCGCGTACGTCACATCTTCCTGGCCGAGCTTGCGACGAACGAAGGGGTGCACCGCGCCGCCCTGGATGGGGCCGGGGCGGATGAGCGCGATCTGGATCGCGAGCTCGTAGAACTCCCGCGGTTGCAGGCGGGGAAGCAGTCCCATCTGCGCCCGGGACTCGACCTGGAACACCCCGATCGTGTCGGCGCGGCAGAGCATGTCGTAGACCGCGGGCTCCTCCTTCGGCAGGGTGTCCAGCGTCCACTCCTCGCCGGTGGCGTCGCGGACCAGGTCGAAGCAGTGCCGCAGCGCGGAGAGCATCCCGAGCCCGAGCAGATCGAACTTCACCAGCCCCATCCAGGCCGCCGCGTCCTTGTCCCATTGGATGACGGTGCGCTTCTCCATCCGCGCATGCTCGACAGGAACGACCTCGCCGACCGGGCGCCGGGTGAGCACCATGCCGCCGGAGTGGATCCCCAGGTGCCGGGGCGCGCGCAGCAGCTCATCGGCATAGGCGACCACCTGCTCGGGGATGTCGTGGTCGGGGGCGGGGCTCAGATCCAGTCCCCAGCGCTCCACCTGGCGCGACCAGGCGTCCTGCTGCCCCGGGGAGTGCCCGAGCGCACGGGCCATGTCGCGCACTGCGTTCTTCGGCCGGTACTGGATCACGTTCGCGACCTGCGCCGCGTTCTCCCGGCCGTACTCCTCGTACACCCACTGGATGATCTCCTCGCGCCGCCCGGAGTCGAAGTCGACGTCGATGTCGGGCTCCTCGGTGCGGGTCGTGGCGAGGAAGCGCTCGAAGGGCAGGCCGTACAGGATCGGATCCACCGCGGTGATGCCGAGCAGATAGCAGACCACGCTCGCCGCGGCCGACCCGCGGCCCTGGCAGAGGATCCCGCGATCCTTCGCCTCCTTCACGATCCCGTGCACGATCAGGAAGTAGCCCGGGAAGTCCTTCTCCTCGATCACGTTCAACTCCCGCTCGATGCGGCTCTTCCCCTCGTCGGTGAGCTCTTTCGGGGTGCCGTCGGGATAGGCCGAGGGCACGGCCGCCCAGACCAGCGCCCGCAGGTGACTCATCGGGGTCTCACCCGGGGGGACGCTCATCGTGGGCAGCGCAGGCTTGGCGCGGCGCAGCGGGAAGGCACAGGCCTCGGCGATCTCGAGGCCCGCCGCGATCGCCCCCGGGTAGCGGGCGAAGCGCGCCGTCATCTCCGCCCCCGAGCGCAGATGCGCCGTACCGTGCGCGGGCAGCCAGCCCTCGAGCTCCCGCATGCTGCGGGTGGCGCGCACGGCCGCGATCGCCTCGGCGAGCTGGGCACGTTCCGGCGCGGCGTAGTGCACGTTGTTCGTCGCGACCATGGGCAGGCCGTGCCGGAGCGCGAGGGCGGCGAGGGCGTCGTTGCGCCGGCTGTCGAGCGGATCGCCATGATCGATGAGCTCGACGGCGACCCTGTCGGTGCCGAACAGATCGACGAGGGTGAGCAGGGCTCGCTCCGCGCCCTCCGGTCCCTCCCGCTCCAGGGCGCTGCGGACGCTGCCCTTGCGGCAGCCGGTGAGGATCGTCCAGTGCCCCTCGGCGCGGTTCGCCAGCGACTCGATCTCATAGAACGGCCGCCCCTTCTCGCCCCCGCGCAGCTGCGCCTCGGTGATCGCGGCGGAGAGGCGGTGGTAGCCCTCTGCGCCACGGGCCAGCACGAGCAGGTGCTCGCCGAGCGGATCCTCCAGGCCGCGGCGCTCCGGCGGCGGCCGCAGCCCCGCGCTCCCGCGCGGTCCGTGCGCGTCGGGGCCGCGTGGGTCGGAGGAGGGGAGCGACAGCTCCGCCCCGAACACGGTCTGCAACGGCGGTCCGGAGGGCTCGGCGCCCTCTGGACCGCCCGTCGTCTTCTTCTCCGGGTCCGCCAGGGACGCAGCGGCCTCGGCGAAGCTCGCGGCGCCGTAGAAACCATCGTGGTCGGTGATCGCGAGAGCCGTGAGGCCGAGCCGCTGCGCCTCGGCGATGAGGTCTTCGGGGGAGGAAGCTCCATCGAGGAAGGAGTACGAGGAGTGCGCGTGCAGCTCGGCGTACGGGATTGCGTTCTTCGGACGCTCGATCCCGTCCAGCCGGATGGGCGGGCGCTTGTGCATGCGGGAGGGCGCGTCGATCGCGATCTGCTGATGCAGAGGGGCGGCATCATGGGGAGCCTTGCCGCTGAGGGTGCGCTCCAGCGCGGCCCACGACATGTCGGGGTTGTGGAAGCCCATCAGTGATACCTCCCCTCGGCCCACCACTGATCGCCCTGATGAAGCACCAGCCAGGCACGCTCCTGCTCGTCGACGAGCTGCAGGCGCTCGCCGCGGAACGAGCCCGCGGGATCCCCGCGCCGATCCCGCACCGGCCAGGGGCCAGCCCAGGACAGCACCGCACACGCGTCGACGGCCGCCGGCTCGGCGGTGAGCAGACCGCGCCCGTCGATGTCGACCGCGCTGCCGTCAGCGGCGGTCACCGCGATCGGCCGCGGTGGGACGAACACCTCGGCCGGCAGCGGATCCGGCAGCTGCCCGGGCCAGGGCTGATCCGCGGGCCGGGACGGCACCACTCGCTCGCCCCAGGGCGTGAGCTGCTGCCGGTCGGAGACGAGGCGTCCGCCGGCTACGACGGCGGTGACCACGCCCTCGTGGCCGAGCAGGGTCTGCACGCGGGAGACCGCGTGGTGCAGACGCTCGTCGGTGCCGGATCCGAACAGACCCGGCTGATGGTGCGCGGCGTCGTCGACGGCGACGGGGGCGATCCGCACCCGCACGATGCCCCGGAACCGATGCGCCTCATCGTCGTCGCCGGTGGCGGCGGTCTCGGCGGCCAGCGACTCCAGCTGCCAGCGCACCCGGTCGACCAGGTCTGGGGCCTCGAAGCAGGTGGGATGCAGCCAGGTGCGCGAGGTCACCTGCTCGTCGTCGTCGGTGAGGTCGATGCGCACCTCGGTGCACACCAGCGAGGCCTTCGCGAGGGCGAGGATCACGGCGTCGGCGCTCTGCCGGACGGCGAACGCGATCTGGTCGGACTGCCCCAGGGGGGACTCGAACTCGACCTCCGACACGAGCTCCGGATCCGGTGGGCGCGGCACGACGGGGCGGGAGTCCGCGCCCGCCGCCAGGGCGTGCAGACGCGCTCCATGTTCGCCGAAACGTGCGCGCAGCCGTTCCGCACCGAGGGCGGTGAGCTCGCCGAGGGTGCGTACGCCGAGGCGGAGCAGCAGCGCGGTCACCTCCGGATCCTGCAGGGCCTGCACGGGCAGCGGGGCGAGGAAAGCAGCGGAGGCGCCTGCACCGACGACGAGCACCGGATCCGCGCCGCGCGCCGCGAGCTCGGCGGTGAACGGCCCGTCCGCGATCCCGATCCGCACCTCGGGGTGCCCCTCTTCCTCGAGGCGGGCGTGCAGAGCGCGCGCCGCCTCGACCTCTCCGCCGTGGAAGCGCGCGACACCGCGGGCCCGGAGCAGCGCGAGCCCCGGCCGGAGCAGCTGCGCCCCCGGGGCCTGCTCCTCGATCAGACGCAGGACGGGCAGGAACGCCCGTTCGTCCCTGGCCGGATCCGCGGGCAGGATGCGCAGGTTCGGCAGCAGTCCCTGGGCCTCTCTGCGGCGCTGTCCGATCCGCACGCCGTGGGCGCGTGCCGCCGCGCTGCAGGCGATGACCCTGTTCGCATGCAGGATCGCCGCGGGCTCGCTGGCTTCGGCGCCCAGGGCTGCGCGCAGCGGCCAGTCCGGGAACCACAGCACGATCACCCGGACCGGCTCCCGTGTCGCGCCGCTCATCCCGCCACCGCCAGGAGCGCGGGTGCGTCGGCGAGCGGACGCGGGGCGACGTGCATGGACGGGAGCGGGATGAGGCGGGGTGCCGTGGGCGCGACGGCCTCGACCATGCCGTGCATCCCCGGCAGGCGCACCCGCACGCTCTGCGGCGCAGGGGAGCGCCGGGTGCGCGCGGTGACCGTCACCTCGCACTCCTCCAATGCGCCCCAACCGGATCCGAGCCCACGCCAGTGCGGGTCATGCACCTGGAGGGAGCCTTCGCTCTGCGGCCAGACGAGAGGGGCGCCGGCGGCCCCGGAGACGACCAGCAGCGTGCAGCCGCGATCGCGGAGCCTGGCGCTCAGCCGGCTCAGCTCCGCATCCCGCACCGCGGAGGAGGGGCGGATCGCGATGAGCGGGATCACCTCGCTCAGCGCCGAGACCACGGAGAGCCAGCGCGGCCCAGGGGCGGGGACGAGGAGGAGGCGGTCCAGATCCACGCCATGCCCGGCCAGCGCCTCCACGCCCAGGGTGGGCATGCCGACGGCCGCGCACCATGCACCGGTGCGCGAGGCGCCGGCGAGCAGCGCCCCGATGAGCCCGGGGGAGGGGGAGAGCGCATACGTCGTGCCGACCTGCAGGCCCCCTTCGGGGAGGATCGGCTCGAGGGGAGGGGGCACCGGGATCAGCGGCAGGTCGCTCCGGCGGCGCTGCATGCGGGTGATCTCGCGGCGCAGTCTCAGCACATCCTCGGCGCGGGTGTCGGCGTCGGGGGCGATCATGGAAGCGAGCGTCATCCCCATGACTCCATTCTCGAAGATCTCTTCTAATACTGCAACAGCAGAGACGACGATAACTCGTACATCCGACATGGATGCCGAGAGCGGGAGAAGGGGCGGGACGGATCCGTCCGCCGTCAGGCAGACAGCGATCCGCATCGTCACACGACGGGGTGAGCCTCCTGGCGCACGTCCTCGTGCAGGTGCGCGATGCGCAGCGAGTCGTCCGCCTGGCGCAGCAGCACGGCGGTGTTGCGCGACAGCTCGGGGGAGATAGCGGCGCCGTGCTCGTCGATCCCGTCCACCCGCAGCCACCAGGTCGCGACGAGGACGCCACCGACCGCGCGCACGCGGAGATCCTCGATGGTCAGAGAGGTCTCCGTCCAGGCCGGTGCGCTCTGATCCTCCGCGGCGCCTCTGCGTCGGCCGCGGAGGGTCGCGAGTTCCTCGAGTCCTGTCACCAGGGGTTCGGAGGCGGAGTCGAAGATCGTCACGTCCTCCGCCAGCAGAGCGTCGATCGCCGCGGAGTCGCCGCGCAGATAGTCGTCGTACATCCCCGTCAGCAGGCGATGCACATCGTCATGCGGCAGGGGATGGGCGCTCTCATTCATCGCGGCGAGGCTATCAGCTTGCGCAGCACAGCCCGCCTGTCAAGCCGTTGACCCTCGCTCAGCGCGAAGGTAGACAGGAGGCTTCGACCACACGGTGCGGAGGAGAGATCCCATGCGAGTGACAGCGGCGATGCAGTCCCTGATCCGGACGATCGGGAAGACCAAGGGACTCGATCCCGCGGCGGAGAAACTGAGCGGCTGGGTCGACGCCGCCACCCGCTCCACGCCTGTGAAGAACGCGCTCTCCGGATCCTGGCTGGGCCATCAGGTCCATCCGATGCTCACGGATCTGCCGATCGGAGCATGGGGTGCGGCCACGGTGCTCGATCTCACCGGGGCGGACCCGGCGGCGTCCCGCCGCCTCGTCGGCCTCGGCATCCTCGCCTCCGCGCCGACGGCGGCGGCGGGCGCCTCCGACTGGTCGGCCCTGCACGGCCCCGCGAAACGGGTCGGGCTGATCCATGCCGCCGCGAACGCGACGGCCTCCGTGCTGCAGATCACGTCCTGGCTCGTGCGCCGGCGCGGCCACCACGGCGCGGGTGCGGCGCTCAGCCTGCTCGGGCTCGGCCTCACCCTGGGATCGTCGTACCTGGGCGGGCATCTCTCCTTCGTCCGCGGCGCCGGTGTGAACCATACGGCGTTCCAAGGCTCGGTGCGGCGCTGGACCGACGTGGGCGCCGACGCCGATCTCGCCGAGGGCGCCCGGTCACGGGTGCTGGTGGGCGGCGTTCCGGTGCTGCTCATCCGTGTGAACAGCGATCTGCACGCGATCTCCGCCGTCTGCAGTCACGAGGGCGGCCCACTCGACGAGGGCAAGCTCGGGGCGGACGGCTGCATCACCTGCCCGTGGCACGGCAGCAGGTTCCGCATCGAAGACGGCTCGGTGCAGCGAGGCCCCGCGAGCGTGCCGCAGCCGCGCTGGGAGGCGAAGGTCGAGGACGGGCGGATCCTGCTCCGCTCTGCCTGACCGGAGTCGCGCCGACGTTCTGGGCGGAGTTGTCCACAGCCCGCTCACGGGCATCGCGCCGATCTTCTACCGTCGGGGTGTGGATCTCACCGCTGTCGTCGTCGTGCTGGCGCATCTCGTGCTGCTCGGGATCGGGGTCTGGCTGATCGCCATCGACATCGCGACGCACCGGCTCCCCGACCGGATCGTGCTGCCGACGCTCGCGGGCGCCCTCCTGCTCGCGCTCGCCGGAGCGGTGTTCGCGGACGCGGGCGCGCGACTGCTCGGCGCGCTGTGGGGGATGCTGATCCTCGGCGGCTTCTATGCGCTGCTGCGGATGCTGAGCCGTGAGGGCATGGGCGGCGGAGACGTGAAACTCGCCGCACTCATCGGGGTGGTCCTGGGCTGGCACGGGTGGCAGGCGCTCCTCATCGGCGCGACGGCGGCCTTCGTGCTGGGCGCCGTGCACGCGCTCGGGCTCATCGTGCTCCGCCGGGCGACCGGCTCGACGCACATCGCGTTCGGGCCGTGGATGATCGTGGGCGGAGCACTCGGTGTGGCCGTGGCATGAGAACCTCTCGCGACCCCCGCGTGAACAACGCCGCACGAGGATCGCATCCGACGGGTGGCCGGGGATTAGGGTGAGCACATGGCACTCGCACGGCTTCACGGCGGCCCGCTGGACGGGCAGATCATCCCTCTCGGATCGGCGGACGACGAGATCGCCGTCCCCTACAGCGAGACGCTGCTCGTCTACAACCGGCGTGGCGAGCCGACGCACACCGGCGAGCACGACGGCCCGACCGAGTACCAGTACTGGTACCAGGGATCCCAGGACGACCTCAATCCCTCGGATGTCTGAGCCGTCCCGCACCGTCGAGGTCGAGCGCAAGTACGACGTCGACGACAGCACTCCGCTGCCGTCGTGGGATGCGGTCCCCGGTGTGGACCTCGTGACCGAGGGCGAGGCCCGCGCTCTGGACGCCCGCTACTTCGACACGGCCGCGGGCGACCTCGCCCGCGCCGGCGTCGCCCTGCGGCGGCGCACCGGAGGGCCGGACGAGGGATGGCATGTGAAGGGTCCCCGCAGCGGCGACGGCCGCGTCGAGCTCGGCTGGCCGCTCGGCGAGGGGGACGAGATGCCGTCCGCGGTCGCGGAGATCATCGCCCAGTGGACGACGCATCCCGTCCTCCCGCTCGCACGTATCGAGAACGCCCGCACCGCCTACCTGCTCATCGGTCGCGGCGGCGTGGTGGCCGAGTTCGTGGACGATCGCGTCCGCGGCACCGACCTGCGTCGGGGCGGTCAGCGGGAATGGCGCGAGTGGGAGATGGAGCTGGGCCCCGCGGCTCCGGCAGACGAAGAAGGCCGGCTGGCTTTCTTCCGGGCCGTGGAGCAGGCGGTCATCGCCGCTGGCGGCCGGAAGTCGCCCTCCGGATCCAAGCTCGGTCGCGCCCTCGGGTTCTGAGCGGAAGCGTGGCAGTTCTCCGGATCCGCTGAGACCTTCGTCGCCCGATCCGGGCGGTGTCGCAGAGTCCGAGCGGGATCCGCAAGACCCTTCCCGCGACGCGGACAGCATGCTTGAGTGGCACCATGAGCAGCCCCGCGGTGCTGAGGTCCCTGCAGACGGTCGTCCCGGACACGGTCCTTCATCAGAGCGAGGTGCGCGACGTCTTCGCCGCGCAACCGGGCCTGAGTCGGCTGGCCCGCCGCATCGTCACAGCCTCGTTCGACGGATCAGGCATCGACACCCGCCGCACCGTGCTCAGCGAGCTCACGCTGGCCGAGACGGACGCGGATCCGGTCTTCTTCGACCGCACCACCGGCGACCTGCTCTCCCCGGGCACCGGAACCCGCAACGACGTCTACGTCCGCGAAGCGACGCGGTTGTTCGTCGCTGCCGCCCGCGCCGCCCTCGACGCCGACCCCGAGATCGCCGCCGCCGACATCACGCACGTGGTCACGGTCTCCTGCACGGGCTTCCATGCCCCGGGCCCGGAGTACGAGATCGTGCGAGCGCTGGGTCTTCCGGAATCGGTGCAGCGCTACCACCTCGGCTTCATGGGCTGCTACGCCTCGATGCCGGCGCTGCGGGTGGCGAGCCAGTTCTGCGCCGCGGATCCGGACGCCGTGGTGCTGGTGGTCAGCGTCGAGCTGTGCACCCTGCACCTGCGTTCCTCGGAGAACCCAGACCTGATCGTCGCCTCCTCCCTGTTCGCCGACGGGGCGGCGGCCGGCATCGTCACGGCACGTCCGTCCGCCGCCGCCGGGCTGCGCCTGGACCGGTTCCACACCGCGATCGCCCCGCAGGGGGAGAAGGACATGGCGTGGACCATCGGGGACCACGGCTTCGAGATGATCCTCTCCACCGCGGTGCCGCAGATCATCGGAGAGACGATCATCGATGCGCTGCGTCCGCTGTACGCGGGGGAGCTGGAAGCGTCGTTCCAGGACGGCAGGATCGGCGAGGAGGTGCGGCACTGGGCCATCCATCCGGGCGGACGCAGCATCCTCGACCGTGTCCAGGACCGCCTCGCTCTCAGCGACGTGCAGCTGCACCCCGCCAGGGAGACGCTGCGGACGCACGGGAACATGTCCAGTGCGACGATCCTGTTCGTGCTGCGGCGGATCCTGGAGGAGGAGGGTGCGCACCACGGCGAACGCGTCTCGGCGATGGCTTTCGGGCCCGGCCTGACCGCGGAGAGCGCGCTGATGACGGTCGTCGGCGCCGAGGGCGATGGGCGCTGACTTGTCCGCACGCGCCGTCGGCCTGCGCGAGCTGATGGACGACCCGCGGGCGGATCCGCAGACACTGGAACGCACCTACCGACGCTTCGGCGCGGTGAACGCCGTGGTGTCCCGCGTCGGTGCGCTGTATCGGCGCGACATCCGGCCGCGGGCCAGGGCAGGGCGGGTGCGGATCCTGGACGTCGGCGCGGGAGGCGGGGACCTCTGCCGCGCGCTCGCGGCGCGGCTCGCCCGAGACCGGCTCGCCGCCGAGATCATCGCGTTGGATGCCGACGAGCGGGCCACGGCCTGGTCGGCCGCGCAGGACGATGATGCCGGGGTGGTCTACCGGTGCGCGTTCGTCGCCGACCTGGTCAGGGCCGGAGAGTCCTACGACATCGTGGTGTCCAACCACATGCTGCACCACCTGGACCCGGCGGAGCTGCAGCAGATGCTCGCCGACACCGCGTACCTCGCCGGTGGGGCAGGGCTCGTGGTGCATCGAGACATCGCGCGCAGTCGTGCCGCGTACATCCTGTTCGCGGCGGGGACATGGCCCTTCGCCGGGAATCTGCTCGCGGGATCCTTCATCCGCGCCGATGGGCTGACCAGCATCCGCCGGTCCTACACGCCCGCCGAACTCGCGGCCGTCGCCCCGGCGGGCTGGATCGTGCGGCGCGGGCTGCCCGCGCGGCTGGAACTGCGGCGTGAGCCGGGCGATGTCCGATCCTGACGGGCCGCTGGTCAGGACCACGCTGCACGATCATGAGGTCGTGATCGTCGGCGCCGGTCCTGTCGGGCTGCTGCTGGCCTGCCTGCTCGCCCAGGACGGCGCCGACGTGTTGGTCTGCGAACGCCGCCGCGGCGACGACCTGCGCAGCCGGGCGATCGGGATCCATCCGCCCGGCCTGGAGCTGCTCGACCGCGCAGGCGTGGGCGAGGCGGTCCGAGCCGAGGCCCTGACGCTCGAAGGCGGCGACGTGCTCAGCCGCGGTCGGATCCTGGCGGCCCTGACCTTCCCCGAGTCGCGCCGCGTGCGCGTGCTCCCGCAGCAGCGCACCCACGCCCTGCTGCGGGATCGGCTGGAAACGCTGTCCGCCGGGACTCTGCGCTTCGGCTGCACCGCCGGTGCCGTCCGGGACGAGGGCGACTTCGTGCGGCTGGCGGTCGACCGGCCGGCCGGCCGCCTGGAGATCACCGCAGCGTTCGTGGTGCTCGCGGACGGCGTGCACAGCGCCCTGCGCCGAGAGCTCGGCCTGGGCTGGCGGCGCCGCCCGGGGCGCGCCGCGTACGCGATGGCGGACGTGCCCGATCTCGCGGGAGACGCCCGCGCGCGGCTGCACTGCGAGCCCGGCGGGCTCGTGGAGTCGTTCCCGCTGCCGGGCGGGATGCGGCGGTGGGTGCTGCGATCCGACAGCGTGCACACGGCGGCGGAGTTGCGTGCGGCGATCGCAACGCGGATCGGGCAGGATCCGGAGATCAGCGACGACACCCCGCCGACCCGTTTTGTCGCGACCCAGCACCTGGCGCGCACGTTCGTCCGCGGTCGCGTTGCGCTGCTGGGCGACGCCGCGCACGAGATCAGCCCGATCGGCGGCCAGGGGATGAACCTCGGCTGGGTGAACGCCGGTCGGCTGGCCGCGGCGCTGCGCGCGGCGCTGACCGAGGGCGGGGCTGACCTCGGCGACTACGCACGTCGCGCGGCCCGATCCGCCCGCACGGCCCAGCGGCGCAGCGCGTTCTACATGTCGATGGGCGCCCCCGCGCAGGGCGTTCCGCTCGGGGCGAGGGAGACGCTCATCCGGACCCTGGGCTCCGCGCCGCTGCGCCCGTGGGCGGCCGGCCTGGTGACGATGCGCGGCCTCTGACCACACCGAGCGGAGACGACAGAGGGCCGGTCACGTGACCGGCCCTCTGTCCGATCGGATCCGATCAGAGGTTGATCATGTGGCCCGCGAGGCCGTGGAACGCCTCCTGCAGCGCCTCCGACAGCGTCGGGTGCGTGTGCACGTTGCGAGCGGCCTCGAGCGCCGTGAGGTCCCACTTCTGCGCGAGGGTCAGCTCGGGCAGGAGCTCGGACACGTCGGGGCCGATCAGGTGGCCGCCGATGAGCTCGAGGTGCTCCGCGTCCGCGATCAGCTTGACGAAACCGACCGGCTCGCCCAGGCCGTTCGCCTTGCCGTTCGCGCTGAACGGGAACTTCGCGACCTTGATCTCGCGACCCTCGGCCCTGGCCTGCTCCTCGGTGAGGCCGAAGCTGGCCACCTGCGGCTGGCAGAACGTGGCGCGCGGCATCATGCGGTAGTCGCCCAGGGTCATCGTCTCGGCCTTGCCGATGGTCTCGGCGGCGACGACGGCCTGCGCCTCGGCGACGTGCGCGAGCTGCAGCTTGGCGGTGACGTCGCCGATCGCGTAGATGCCCTCGACGTTGGTGCGCATGTGGTCGTCGATGTCGATCGCGCCGCGCTCGGTGAGCTTGACGCCGGTGTTCTCCAGGCCGTAGCCGTCGACGTTCGGAGCGAAACCGACCGACATGAGGACCTTGCCGGCGGTGATCTCGCCGGGCTGGCCGTCGCGGGTCTCGTAGGTGACGTGCACGGACGAGCCGTTGTCGGTGACGGTCTTCACCGCGGTCGAGGTGAGGATGTCGACGCCGAGCTTCTTGTACTGCTTCTGGATCTCCTTGGAGACCTCGACGTCCTCGTTGGGCAGCGCCCTGTCGAGGAACTCGATGATGGTGACCTTCACGCCGTAGTTGGTCAGCACGTAGCCGAACTCCATGCCGATCGCGCCGGCGCCGACGATGACGATCGACTCGGGCAGGTCGCGGGTGAGGATCTGTTCCTCGAAGGTGACGACGTTGTCGCTCAGCTGCACGCCCGGCAGTAGGCGGACGGTGGATCCGGTCGCGATGATGGCGTTGTCGAACGTGACCTCTTCGGTCGTGCCGTCGGACTTGGCCACGGAGATCGCCTTCGGGCCCGTGAAGGTGCCGCGGCCGTCGTACTCGACGACCTTGTTCTTCTTCATCAGGAAGTGGATGCCCTTGACATGGGTGTCCGCGACCTTGCGGCTACGGTCGAATGCGGCGCCGAAGTCGAAGTGCACGTCACCCGAGATGCCGAAGAACTCGGCCTTGTGGTTGAACGTGTGCGCGATCTCCGCGTTCTTCAGGAGTGACTTCGAGGGGATGCACCCCACGTTGAGGCAGATGCCGCCCCAGTACTTCTCCTCGATGATGGCGGTGGAAAGGCCGAGCTGGGCGCTGCGGACGGCGGCGACGTAGCCGCCGGGGCCAGCGCCGAGGATGACGACGTCGTAGTGTGGCATGCTCCCAGCCTATCGCCAGCGCGAGCGGGCTCGGGCAGGTGAGACAGCCCCGGATCCGGCTCCCGGGGGCCGCGCGCTTCCGATAGGCTGGAACGCCAGAGGAGGGGGAGAAACAGTGACTGAGAACGACGTTCCCGAAGGCGCCGTCCGCCGCGGCGGTGAGCCCCTGCACGACACCACGCAGACGTTCGGGCACGACTCCGACCTGTCGTTCGTCCCGTTCGGCGCCGAGCTGACCGAGGTCGAGCAGGCGGCGATCGCCGCGCTCCCCTCGGGTTCCGCGCTGCTGCTGGTCCGTTCCGGCGCGCTCGCCGGTGCCCGCTATCTGCTCGACACGGCGGTGGCGACGGTCGGACGTCATCCTGAGGCGGACATCTTCTTCGATGACGTCACGGTCTCCCGGCGGCATGCGGAGGTCATCCGCACCGGCACCGCGTTCGAGATCGTCGATCAGCGTTCGCTGAACGGCACGTACGTGAACGGCGAGCGGGTCGATCGCAGCGAACTGCGAAACGGCTACGAGGTGCGCGTCGGCAAGTTCCGGCTGAACTTCTTCGCCTCACCCGTGGATCTCGCGCAGGCGAACGACTGATGGCGGCGTCGGCCGCCGAGCGTTCTGCCCCCACCGGGTTGCTGAGCATCGGCCAGGTGCTCGCACGTCTCACGCCGGAGTTCCCCGACGTGCGCGCCTCCAAGCTCCGGTTCCTGGAGGAGAAGGGGATCGTCAACCCCGTGCGCACCGCGTCCGGGTACCGCAAGTTCTCCGCCGCCGACCTGGAGCGGATCCGCATCGCGCTCACGCTCCAGCGCGACCAGTACCTGCCGCTCAAGGTCATCCGCGAGCACCTCGACGCGCTCGATGAGTCCGGCGGCTCGCCGGAGCTGCCCGCGTCGATCGTGCAGGGTCCGCGCCGGTACCGCCGCGACGAGCTGGTGCACGCGGCGGGTGCGTCGCACGCCCTCCTCGGCGACGCGGTGTCGAGCGGCATGCTTCCGGCGGCCGAGACCTACCCCGAGTCCGCGGTCTCGCTGCTGCGCGCGCTGGCGGCACTGGACGGCCACGGCATCGGGCCGCGCCACCTGAGGCCGCTGCGGCAGAGCGCCGAGCGCGACATCGCCCTGGTCCAGTCGGCGCTGTCCGCGCTCCTGCGCCGCACCGACACCCCCTCGCGAGCGCGGGCCAGCGAGATGGCCCCCGAACTGGCATCCCGCCTCGACGAGGTGCGTTCGCTCCTGGTCAAAGACGGCATCGGCCGGCTGCTGTCGTAACGAACTGATTGCGACACACCCCCTCGTCGGGACGGATGTCGTTGTCGGGGGGTCCGCGCTGTTCTAGCGTGGAGTCATCGACTTTCAGGTTGTGGTTGAAGGATGCTGTGCCTTCAGGATGAGGAGGATGCCATGAGCGCCGAGGAACGGGGCGATGCACCGTCGTTCGGAGACGATCTCCTCTTCACCGACGGACTTCCCGCGATGGACGACGAGGTCGGCTACCGCGGCGCCGTGGCCGCCCGTGCGGCCGGTATCACGTACCGACAGCTGGACTACTGGGCGCGCACCGAGCTGGTGGTCCCGACCGTCCGCGGCGCGAGCGGGTCCGGATCCCAGCGCCTCTACGGCTTCCGCGACATCCTCGTGCTCAAACTCGTCAAGGAGCTGCTCAACACCGGCATCTCGCTGCAGCAGATCCGCACCGCCGTCGATCAGCTCCGGGCCGCCGGCATCCGCGATCTGGCTGGCACCACCCTCATGAGCGATGGCGCCTCCGTCTACCTGTGCACCTCGAACGATGAGGTCATCGACCTCCTGAGCCGAGGCCAGGGCGTCTTCGGCATCGCCGTGGGCAAGGTCTTCCACGAGGTCGAGGCGACGCTGGTCGAGTTCGATGCGCTCGTCGCCGAGCCGGCCGACGACCTGGCCGCGCGCCGCGCCCGTCGCACCGCCTGACCGGACGGGAACAGCAACGGAAAGAGCCGGCCCCCTCGGGGACCGGCTCTCGTCGTATCGGGGCTCTTGCGAACCGCCGAGTCCGCTCAGACGCGGGTGTCGTCGGGCAGGGCGATGCGCCCGGTGCGGATCACCCTGTCCAGCAGCGTGTCGAAGTCGGCGGCGAGTTCCTGCGCGGAGTCGCCGGGCCAGATGTGCAGCGGCTTCGCGGCGCCCTGCGCCTGCTGCAGCGATGTGCGCTCCGGCAGCTGCGGCGAGAGCACGAGCGGGCCGAACATGTCGCGCAGCTCCTTGATGCGGAACTGGTGCTCGATGGACTGCGGGCGCACGCGGTTGACCACGATGCCGAGCGGCTGCAGCCGGGGGGAGAGGCCGCGGCGGATCTCCTCGATCGCGCGCAGGGCGCGGTCCGCGGCGGCGACCGAGAACAGACCCGGCTCGGTGACCACCATGACGCGATCGCTCGCGGCCCACGCGGTGCGGGTGAGCGCGTTCAGCGACGGGGCGCAGTCGATCAGCACGAGGTCGTAGTCGGCCTCGACGGCGGCCAGCGCCTCCTCGAGCTTCCACACGTCGCGCACGCTCGGGTGCGGGCCGTCGAAGTTGATCGCCGACGGGCTGCCGATGAGCACGTCGATCGTCCCGGGGTGCACCTTCGCCCAGCCGGAGGATGTGATGGCCTGGCGGACCACCTTCTCCTTGGGGTTGGCCAGGACGTCGGCGATGTTGAGCCGGCCGGCGACCTGGATGTCCATGCCGGTGGAGACGTCGGACTGCGGGTCGAGATCGACCACGAGGGTCCGGACGCCGCGGGCGAACGCCGCCGAAGCGAGGCCGAGGGTCACGGTCGTCTTTCCGACACCGCCCTTGAGGGAACTGACGCTGAGTACGTGCACGGACACCACGTTACCTTCCTCTAGGCTGAGGACACACTCAGCCCCCGATGCGCGTCGCTGCGCCCCCAGTGTTCGAGGTGCCATGTTCCAGAAGATCCTTGTGGCCAATCGTGGAGAGATCGCGATCCGGGCCTTCAGAGCCGCGTTCGAGGTGGGGGCGAAGACGGTCGCCGTCTTCCCCTGGGAGGATCGCGGATCCATCCACCGCCAGAAGGCGGATGAGTCGTATCAGATCGGGGAGGTCGGGCACCCGGTGCGGGCCTACCTCGACGTCGAGGAGATCATCCGCGTCGCGCGGGAGTGCGGCGCCGACGCGATCTACCCCGGCTACGGCTTCCTCTCGGAGAACCCGGAGCTCGCGGCACGCGCCGCCGAGAACGGGATCGCCTTCATCGGCCCGCCGGCGCACGTGCTGGAGATGGCCGGCAACAAGGTGACCGCGAAGCAGCATGCGGTCGCAGCCGGCGTGCCGGTGCTGCGTTCGACCGACGCGTCCGACGACGTCGACGAGCTCGTCGGACAGGCTGCCGACATCGGCTTCCCGATCTTCGTCAAGGCCGTGGCCGGCGGCGGCGGACGCGGCATGCGCCGGGTCGAGTCGATCGGGGAGCTGGCGCCGGCGCTGGCCGAGGCCATGCGCGAGGCCGGGAGCGCCTTCGGTGACGCGCGAGTGTTCCTCGAGCAGGCGGTGCAACGGCCCCGGCACATCGAGGTGCAGGTGCTCGCGGACGGCACGGGGCACACGGTGCATCTGTTCGAGCGCGACTGCTCGGTGCAGCGTCGTCACCAGAAGGTGATCGAGATCGCTCCGGCTCCGAACCTCGATGACGGAATCCGCACGGCTCTGCACGGCTACGCCGTCGCCTTCGCGAAGTCCATCGGCTACGAGAACGCGGGCACGGTCGAGTTCCTGCTGGAGACGGCAGGGGAGCGCGCGGGTGAAGTCGTGTTCATCGAGATGAACCCGCGGATCCAGGTCGAGCACACCGTGACCGAAGAAGTCACGGACGTCGACCTCGTGCAGTCGCAGATCCGGATCGCCGCCGGGGAGACGCTGGCGGATCTGGGCCTGGACCAGGACAGCATCCAGCTGCGCGGCGCCGCGCTGCAGTGCCGGATCACCACGGAGGACCCGGCGCAGGGATTCCGTCCCGACACCGGCCGGATCACGACCTACCGCTCGCCCGGCGGCGCCGGCATCCGCCTCGACGGCGGCACCACGGCCGCCGGCTCGCAGATCAGCCCGCACTTCGACTCGATGCTCGCGAAGCTGACCTGCCGTGGCAGGGACTTCCCTGCGGCGGTGGCCCGGGCGAAGCGCGCTCTTGCCGAGTTCCGGATCCGTGGCGTCGCGACGAACATCCCGTTCCTGCGCGCCGTGCTCAACGACCCGGCGTTCGTCGCCGGAGACGTGTCGACGCTCTTCATCGAAGAGCGGCCTGAGCTGCTCACGACCAACCCCTCGAGGGACCGGGCCACGCGTCTGCTGAACTGGCTCGGCGACGTCACGGTGAACAGGCCGTACGGCCAGAAGCCGTTGTCGCCCTCGCCCGGGAGCAAGCTCCCGAAGATCGATCTGAGCGTCGAGCCGCCCGCAGGAGCCCGTGAGCGTCTGCTCCGGCTGGGACCGGCCGGGTTCGCCCGCGCGCTGCGCGAGCAGACCGCGCTCGCCGTGACGGAGACGACCTACCGCGACGCGCACCAGTCGCTGCTCGCGACGCGGGTGCGCACCCGGGATCTGGTGCGAGTCGGCCCGCACGCGGCGCGCATGACGCCGCAGTTGCTCTCGATCGAGGCATGGGGCGGCGCGACCTACGACGTCGCGCTGCGCTTCCTCGCGGAGGACCCGTGGGAGCGCCTGGAGGCGCTGCGGAAGGCGATCCCCAACATCCCGCTGCAAATGCTGCTGCGCGGGCGCAACACGGTCGGGTACACGCCGCGGCCGGTCGAGGTGACGAACGCGTTCGTGCGTGAGGCCGCGACGACCGGGATCGACGTCTTCCGCATCTTCGACGCGCTCAACGACGTGTCGCAGATGCGGCCCGCGATCGACGCGGTGCTGGAGACCGGCACCGCGGTCGCCGAGGTGGCGCTCTGCTACACCGGCGATCTGCTGGACCCCGCGGAGCAGCTCTACACCCTGGACTACTACCTGCGCCTCGCGGAGCAGATCGTGGACTCCGGCGCGCACATCCTCGCGATCAAGGACATGGCGGGCCTCCTCCGCCCCGCGGCGGCGGCGCGCCTCGTGTCCGCGCTGCGCGAGCGGTTCGACCTGCCCGTCCAGGTGCACACGCACGACACCGCCGGCGGGCAGCTCGCGACGCTGCTGGCCGCCAGTGCGGCGGGAGCGGACGCCGTGGACGCCGCGGCGGCGCCGATGTCCGGCACGACGAGCCAGCCGTCGCTGTCGGCCCTCGTGGCGGCTCTCGCGCACACCGAGCGCGACACCGGGCTGGATCTGCAGGCGATCGGCGACCTGGAGCCGTACTGGGAGGGCGTGCGCCAGCTCTACCGCCCCTTCGAGTCAGGACTGGCCGCACCCACGGGCCGCGTGTACCACCACGAGATCCCCGGAGGGCAGCTGTCCAACCTGCGCCAGCAGGCCATCGCCCTGGGCCTCGCGGACGACTTCGAGCGCATCGAGGACATGTACGCGGCGGCGGACCGGATCCTCGGCCGGATCCCCAAGGTGACCCCCTCGTCGAAGGTCGTCGGTGATCTCGCCCTGGCTCTCGTCGCGGCAGGAGCGGACCCCGCGGACTTCGAGCAGAATCCGCAGAACTACGACATCCCCGACTCCGTGATCGGCTTCATGGCCGGCGAGCTGGGCGATCTGCCCGGCGGATGGCCGGAGCCGTTCCGCACGAAGGTGCTGGCGGGGCGGAAGGTCTCGATCGACGTGGTCCCGATCTCCGAAGACGAGCAGCGCGCACTCGACGGAGAGAGCCTGGAACGGCGGCAGACGCTGAACCGTGTGCTCTTCCCCGGGCCGGCCGCGGAGTTCGAGCGCAATCGCGCGGCATTCGGAGACCTGTCCGCGCTGGGCACGCCCGATTACCTCTACGGCCTCGTGCCTGGTGAGGAGCACGTCGCGGAGATCGACCCCGGGGTGCAGCTCTATGTGGGGCTCGAGGCGATCGGCGAAGCGGACGAGAAGGGCTTCCGCACGGTCATGACCACGCTGAACGGCCAGCTCCGGCCGGTGTTCGTGCGGGATCGCTCCCTCAAGGTCGATGTGCGTGAGGTCGAGAAGGCGGACACCTCCAAGCCTGGTCAGGTGGCTGCCCCGTTCTCGGGCGTGGTGACGCTGAAGGCCGAGGCAGGACAGGCGGTGAGCGCCGGCGAGGCGATCGCCTCCATCGAGGCGATGAAGATGGAGGCGGCGATCACGGCACCCGTGGACGGCGTCGTGGAGCGCCTTGCGATCGGCGCCACCCAGCAGGTCGACGCCGGCGATCTCCTGGTCGTGATCCGCCCGTCGCACACCGACTGAGAGCCGCGGAGGGCGTCCGCGATGGACGCCCTCCGGCCCGGTCCGCCGCGTGGGGGCGCGGCGATGTGCACTAACCTTGGGCGTTGTGATGCGCGCCGACAGGGCGTATCACGGGGGAGAAGCATCATGAGCACAGAACGCAGGAATACACAGAACGAAGAGGCCGAGGACGCTCTCGGCGTCCTCGACAGCACCGGCGCCATCGGCACGGCGGACATCGGGCTGCTCGGCGAGTCGACCGCACAGGTCCCCGTCGCGCTGCCGGTCCCGGACGACGATGATCTCGTCGACGACGACGTCACCGATGGGGAGGCGTTCGCCGACCTCGTGCTCGACGCCGATCCCGCCGACCTCGTCCGAGGGGACGACGGCATCGGGAGGATCCATCAGGGCGCAGGCATCTCGGACATCGTGATCGAGATCCCGGCGGTCGCGGCCGAGGAGGTCGTGGTCGCTGAGCTCGTCGAAGATGCAACGGCGCGGGACCATGACGTCGCCGGCGGGGTCGAGGGCGATGCCTCCGGGTCCGCGGATCCGTCGCCGCAGGCGGCGGCCTCCGACGAGCCCGCGGTGCAGGAGGACGCGCCTGCCGAGGAAGCAGCTGTCGAGGATGTGGCTGCCGAGGAAACGGTCGTGGATCCGATCGACGACCAGGTCGATGCCCCGGACTTCGACACCGCCTTCGACGGCACCGCCTTCGACGGCACCGCCTTCGACGGGATCGCCGAGGACGTGAACGCCGGCGAGGTCGAGTTTCCGGTCGACGATGATGCGGAGGCGGTCGAGGTGGGCGAGCATGCCGAGCCTGTCGCCGACGTCGAAGCCGACGCCGAGGAGGACGCCGGCGCCGTCGCCGAAGACGACATCGACGACGTCGCAGAGGACGATGCCGACGCCGTCGCTGACCACGACAGCCCCGTCGAGCCCGTTGTCGCGTCGGTCGTGCCGGCGGAGCTGGTGCTCCACGCCGTGGACGGGACGAGCCCCGCGCCGGTCCGGGCGCTCGATGTGAACACCACGCCGACCGTCGCTGCGGCGGCGACGGAGGAGGAGGAGGAGATCATGACCGACGACCACGCTCGCGCGTCCGAGCCCGACCTCACCTCGCGTCGGCTGGATCAGCTCGGCGACCGGGAGCGGGAGAGCGCGGACCTGCTCACTGCCGACCGGTTGCTGGATGCGAGCAGGCTCGCGGGCCCGGAGCCGGAAGGGCTGTGGAGCCACCTGCTCTACACGGTGTCCGGCCGCCGTATCAACCTCGGCGACGGCAAGCGCGCCCAGCAGCGCAAGGCGCTGAGCGCGCGCATCGCCTCGCCGCTGTCCGGGACGGCCCGGTTCGTCCCGGTGCTGAGCCGAAAGGGCGGCGTCGGCAAGACCACGGTGACGGCGCTGCTCGGAATGGCACTCGCCGATGCGCGGGAGGACAGGGTCATCGCCGTCGACGCGAACCCCGACCGCGGCACCCTCGCCGATCGCATCGCGCGCACCAACAGCAAGACCGTGCGTGACCTGGTGCGCATCCACGATCAGGTCACCGGCTATCACGACATCTCCGCCGTGGTATCGCGAGACGCCACCCGCCTCGATGTGCTGGCATCGGACGCCGATCCCCGGGTCTCCGAGGCGTTCAATGACGAGGACTACGACCAGGTCGCCTCGGTCGCGGCGCACTACTACTCGCTCGTGCTCACCGACACCGGCACCGGCATCGTCCATTCGGTGATGGGCGCGATCCTGGATCGCGCGGACACGCTCGTGATCGTCGCCGGACTCAGCGTCGACGAGGCGCGGCTCGCATCCGAGACGCTCACCTGGCTCGAGGCGAACGGCTATGCCGCCAAGGTCCGCGAGGCTGTCGTGGTGCTCAACCAGTCCACTCCGGGGACCCCTATGGTGCGTCTGGGCGAGCTGGAGGCGCATTTCCGCACTCGAGTCGCGCACGTGCTGCGCCTCCCGTACGACGCCCGCATCGCGGCGGGAAGCGCGATCACCTTCGCAGCGCTGCAGCCGGAGACGCGCCAGGCGGCGCGGGAGCTGGCCGCGATCGTGGTCGAGGGCCTGAGGGCGCAGGCGGCCTGATGGCGGTCCGTGAGATCCGGCTGTTCGGAGACCCCGTGCTGCGCACGGTGTGCGCCGAGATCGGCACCATCGACGACGGCGTGCGCGCTCTCGTCGCCGACCTGGTCGACAGCGTCGAGCTCCCCGGGCGCGCCGGGGTCGCCGCCCCTCAGATCGGCGTGGCGCTGCGTGCGTTCAGCTACAACATCGACGGCGACATCGGCTACGTGCTGAATCCCGTGCTGGTCGAGGTGCGCGGCGACCCGGTGCCCACCGGCGAGGGCTGCCTGTCCGTGCCCGGCCTCTGGCACGACGCGCTGCGCCATCCGTGGGCGCGCGTCGAGGGGATCGACCTCGACGGCGAGCCCGTGGTGCTGGAGGGGGAGGGGCTCCTCGCCCAGGCTCTGCAGCACGAGACCGACCACCTGGACGGCAAGGTGTACCTCTCCCGGCTGGATCCGGAGACCCGCAAGATCGCCATGCGCGAGGTGCGCGAGAGCTCCTGGTTCTGAGAGCACCTGGTTCTGAACGCATGAGGAAGGGCCCCGGGAAGCCCCGGGGCCCTTCCTCATGCGCCTGCCGTCAGCCCAGCGGCACCGTCGTGGTCGCGGTGGTCTCGTTGTAGATCGCGGCGACCTGCGGGGCGAAGTCCTTCATGATGACGTTGCGCTTGATCGAGAGCTTGGGCGTGAGGTGCCCGCTCGCCTCGGTCCACTCCGAGGGCAGGATCGTGAACTTGCGGATCGACTCGGCACGGGACACGCGGGTGTTGGCGACGTCGATCGCGCGCTGCACCTCGGCGCGGACCGCGTCGTTCGCGGCCGCGTCGGCGAGCGACATGTCCGCGGGGAGCCCGTTGTTCGCCAGCCAGGTCGGCAGCATCTCGGGATCGAGCGTGACCAGTGCCGCGATGAACGGCTTCTGGTCGCCGACGACGACCACCTGGCCGACGATCGGGTTGGCGCGGATCGGATCCTCGAGCGCGGCGGGGGAGACGTTCTTGCCGCCCGCGGTGACGATGATCTCCTTCTTGCGGCCGGTGATCGTCAGGAACCCCTCGTCGTCGAAGGAACCGAGGTCGCCGGTGCGGAACCAGCCGTCGTGGAACGCGGCCTCGGTGGCCTCAGGGTTGTTCCAGTACTCCTTGAAGACGTTGACGCCGCGCACCTCGATCTCGCCGTCGTCAGCGAGGCGGATGCCGACTCCGGGCAGCGCGGGACCGACAGTGCCGATCTTCGACTTGTCCGCCAGGTTGACCGTGGCGGGGGCGGTGGTCTCGGTGAGCCCGTAACCTTCCAGGATCACCACGCCGAGGCTGTGGAAGAAGTGGCCCAGGCGTGCGCCGAGCGGCGCGGATCCGGAGATCGCATACTGGATGTTGCCGCCCATCGCCTCGCGCAGCTTCGCGTAGACGAGCTTGTCGAACAGCGCGAACTTGATCTTCATGCCGAGCGGGATCTTCGCCCCTTCCTCGACGAGGCGGGAGTGCTCGATCGCGGTCGCCGCAGCGGCGCGGAAGATCTTGCCCTTGCCGCCGGCCTCTGCCTTCTGCTCGGCGGAGTTGTACACCTTCTCGAACACGCGCGGCACGGCGAGCAGGAAGGTGGGCTTGAAGGACCCGAGCGCCGGGAGCAGCTGCTTGGTGTCGGGCTGATGCCCCGTGCGCACGCCGGCGTGGATGTCGAGGATCGAGATGAACCGGGCGAACACGTGCGCCGTGGTGATGAACAGCACGGTCGATGCGCCCTGGATCGAGACGACGTCATCGAGCGACTTCGCGGCGTTGCGGGACAGCTCCACGAAGTTGCTGTGCGTGAGCACGCAGCCCTTGGGCCGCCCGGTCGAACCCGAGGTGTAGATGAGGGTGGCGATGTCCGCGCCGTTCGCGATGACGCGGCGGCGTTCGATCTCCTCGTCGGGCACCTCGGTCCCCTTGGCGGTGAGCTGGGCGATCGCGCCGAGGTGCATCTGCCACACCTCGCGGACCAGCGGCAGGTCGCCGCGCACCTCGTCGAAGCGGGTGAAGTGCTCGGGCGACTCGACCATGAGCGAGATCGCTGCCGAGTCCTCCATGATCCACTGGATCTGCGACGGGGAGCTGGTCTCGTAGATCGGAACCATGACGGCACCGGCGTAGAACAGCGCGAAGTCCACCAGCGTCCACTCGTACGTCGTGCGGGCGAGGAAGCCCACCTTCTCGCCGGGCTGGATTCCGGCGGCGACGAATCCCTTCGCGAGGGCGATCACGGCGGTGCGGAACTCGGCCGCGGTGATGTCGCGCCATCCGGCGCCGTCCGGCACCGAGAACAGAGCGAGGTTCGGGGTCTTCTGCACCCGCTGCTCGAGGAGGTCGGTGATGTTGTCCTCGGGTGCGGCTTTCACGATCGCGGGGACTTCGAACTGGACCACGGCAACTCCTTCGGGGCCGGACGCGTACATGCTTCCCAGGAGTCTATGCCATGCGGCGCCTGGGGTCTGGGCATCATGCGTGAGATTCAGTCGCACGATCGGTGAAACTGCGTCGCAAGCAAAGAACCCGCCTCTCGTCCTCATCCCGGTAGCGGGATAGACTGCGGGCGATGATCTACTGGTTCATGAAGTACATCGCCATCGGCCCCCTGGTGAAGGCGATCTTCCGTCCGTGGATCGTCGGCAGAGCGCATGTGCCGGTGACGGGTGCCGCGATCATGGCGAGCAACCATCTGTCCTTCTCCGACTCGATCTTCCTGCCGCTGATGCTGGATCGGAAGATGTCCTTCCTCGCCAAGAGCGACTACTTCACAGGCCGCGGGCTCAAGGGCTGGGCGACGCGGATGTTCATGAAGGGCACGGGGCAGCTGCCCATCGACCGCTCGGGAGGCAAGGCCTCCGAGGCCTCACTGAACACCGGGCTGGGGGTGCTCGGGCGCGGCGACCTGCTGGGGATCTATCCCGAGGGCACCCGCAGCCCCGACGGCAAGCTGTACCGAGGCCGTACCGGCATCGCGCGGATGGCGCTGGAGGCGAAGGTCCCGGTGATCCCCGTGGTGATGGTCGACACCGACATCGCGATGCCGACCGGGCAGCGCATCCCAAAGATCATGCGCGTGGGCATCGTCATCGGGGAGCCGCTGGACTTCTCCCGGTATGCGGGCATGGAGAACGACCGCTACATCCTGCGCTCGGTGACGGACGAGATCATGATCGCCCTGCAGCGGCTCGGCGAACAGCACTACGAGGACGTCTACGCCTCGACCGTCAAGGACCGCCTCGCCGCACAGGCGTCATCCGCGCGGGCTTCATAGAGCGATCCGCACCCGTCCCCGCACCCTAGGATGGGGGGATGCCTCAGCCTCTCGACCTCGACTCGTGGCGCGCCCTCCCGATCAAGCAGCAGCCGCAGTGGCCTGACGCCGAGCGCGTCGCCGAGGTCTCCTCGCAGATCGCGGCGCTCCCGCCGCTCGTGTTCGCCGGCGAGGTGGACAACCTCCGCGAGCGCCTCGCCCGCGCGGCGTCCGGGCAGGCGTTCCTGCTGCAGGGCGGCGACTGCGCCGAGACCTTCGCCGGCGCCACCGCCGACCAGATCCGCAACCGCATCAAGACCGTGCTGCAGATGGCGGTCGTGCTGACGTACGGTGCGTCCATGCCCGTGGTGAAGATGGGGCGCATGGCCGGGCAGTTCGCCAAGCCGCGCTCGAGCGACACGGAGACCCGCGGCGACGTGACGCTGCCCGCATACCGCGGCGACATCGTCAACGGCTACGACTTCACCGAAGGCTCCCGCGAGGCGAACCCGGCGCGACTGCTGCAGGGGTACCACACCGCGGCGTCGACGCTGAACCTGATCCGCGCGTTCACCCAGGGCGGCTTCGCGGATCTCCGCGAGGTGCACTCCTGGAACCAGGGTTTCGCGAAGAACCCGGCCAACCAGCGCTACGAGCGCATGGCGGCCGAGATCGACCGCGCGATCAAGTTCATGGAGGCGGCGGGCGCCGACTTCGACGAGCTGAAGCGCGTCGAGTTCTTCACCGGCCACGAGGGCCTGCTGATGGACTACGAGCGGCCGATGACGCGCATCGACTCGCGGACCCTGACGCCGTACAATACCTCCGCGCACTTCCTCTGGATCGGTGAGCGCACCCGCGAGCTGGATGGCGCGCACGTCGACTACTTCTCCAAGGTCCGCAACCCCATCGGGGTGAAGCTCGGTCCCACCACGACGACCGACACGGCGCTGGCCCTCATCGACAAGCTCGACCCGAACCGCGAGCCCGGCCGGCTCACGTTCATCACCCGCATGGGCGCCGGCAAGATCCGTGAGGCGCTGCCGCCGCTGCTGCAGGCCGTGAAGGATTCCGGTGCGCAGCCGCTGTGGGTCACGGATCCGATGCACGGCAACGGCATCACCACGCCGACCGGGTACAAGACCCGTCGCTTCGACGACGTGGTCGACGAGGTCCGCGGGTTCTTCGAGGCGCACCGCGCCGTCGGCACCTTCCCCGGCGGCATCCACGTGGAGCTCACCGGCGATGATGTCACCGAGTGCCTGGGCGGATCCGAGCAGATCGACGAGGCCGCCCTCGCGACCCGGTACGAGTCGCTCTGCGACCCGCGCCTGAACCACATGCAGTCGCTCGAGCTGGCCTTCCTCGTCGCGGAGGAGCTCGAGAAGCGCTGACGCTCGTTCGAAGGCCCGGCCACCGCGCAGCGGTGCCGGGCCTTCGCCGTGCCGGCGGACGGTCCCGCGGACCGCGTGCCTCACGGGTGTCGTCCGGGTCAGCCGGAGACCTTCACCCGGATCGTCGAGTTCTTATCGACGCTGACGCCGGCCTTCGGATCCGTCCCGGTCACCTGGAACAGGCTCCACACGACCTCCGGCACGCTCGTCTGCGGGTTCAGTCCCGCATCGGTGAGCGTCTTCATGGCATCGGCGAGGTTCGCCCCCACCACGTCGGGCACGGTGACGGGCTCCGGTCCCTTCGACACGTTCAGGACGATCGTGTCTCCGGGCCGCCAGTTGCCGCCGCCGTCGCGGTCGCCGATGCCGATCACTCGGCCCTTCGGCACGCTGTCGCTGTACGAGGAGACCGAGCCCGAGTCGACGCCGAGCCCTACGGCCTTGAGCTTGCTGGTGGCATCGTCCACCGTCAGGCCCGACACGTCCGGAACCGGGCCCAGGGACGTCAGGAGGCGGATCTGATCGCCCTCGAAGATGCTGCAGCCCTCGCCGCACTCGTATCCTGCAGCGCCCGAACGAGGCGTGACCTCGGCGTTGATCACCAGGCCGCTGTCGGCGCCGGAGAACAGCGCCACGGAGTCCTGCATCTTCAGGTGGAACGGCGCGAGCGCCTTCTTCGCCTGATCCTCGGTCATCGCGTCGAGCTTCGGGAGGTCGTGCTTGGCGGGCCCGGCGGAGATCAGTACGCTGACGTGGGCCTTCTTGTCCACGCGGGAGCCTGCCGCCGGATCCGTGCGGATCGCCTGCCCCTGCGGCACATCGAGAGAGTTCTCACTGCCCTGGACGGGGGTGAGCCCCTCCTTCGTGATCGCCGCTGCGGCGACCTCCCAGGTCTTGCCTGCGACCCCCGGCACCGAGATCTTCGAGCCGGGACCGGATCCGAACCACCAGCCGGTGCCGCCGGCCAGGACCGCCAGCAACAGCACGAGCACCAGCAGCAGCGCACCTCGCGAGCGCCGGTGCGCCGTACGGCGACGCAGCAGCGTCGCATTGTCCAGCGGCGCCTCCGCCGCCGGGGCCGGGGCGGTCGTGGTGGGGAGGCCTGGCAGCACCAGGGTCTGATCCCCGGTGTCGCGCATCGGCACGACCGTGGTCTTCGCGGTCGTCGGGGCGGGGGTGACGCCCAGTTCGCGCTCGATCACGCGCAACCGGTCGAGCATCGCCTGTGCGTCGTCCGGCCGCTCGTCCGGCGTCTTCTCGGTCGCCCACAGCACGAGCTCGTCGAGCTGCTCCGGCACACCGGGATTGCGCACGCTGGGGCGCGGTACCGAGTCGGTCGCATGCTGGAATGCGATCTGCATGGGCTGTTCGCCCTTGTAGGGCTGCTCGCCGACGAGCATCTCGTACAGCATGATGCCGAGCGCGTAGATGTCGCTGCGGGCGTCCGCCGTGCCGCGCGTCACGAGCTCGGGTGCGAGGTAGGCGATCGTGCCCATCAGCTGCGCGCCCGAGGCGGTGTTCGCCGTGGTTGCACGGGCCAGGCCGAAATCGCCGATCTTGATCCGGCCGTCCTCTGCGAGCAGCACGTTCTCGGGCTTGACGTCGCGGTGCACGATGCCGGCGCGGTGCGCGGCGGCGAGGCCCGAGAGCACCGCGTCCATGATCGTGATGGTCTGCGGGACGGTGAGCCGGCGCTGCTCCCGCATGAGTTCGCGCAGCGTGATCCCGGGCAGGTACTCCATCACCAGGTAGGCGAGTTCGCCGTCCTGGCCCTGGTCGAAGACGTTGACGACGTGCGGGTCGGCGAGGCGCGCGGCCGCGCGCGCCTCCTGGATGAAGCGGCTCTGGAACACGGAGTCGTCGCTGAGGTGACCGTGCATGACCTTGAGCGCGATGCGCCGTTCGAGCCGCAGGTCGGTGGCGACGTACACGGTGGCCATGCCGCCACGCGCGATCCGTGCGCGGACCCGGTAGCGACCGTCGACGAGCCGCCCGATGAGGGGGTCGGCTTGTTGGCTGGTCGTCACGACAAGAGTCTATGGAGAACTCGCTGAGAGCCCGGGGAACGGCTCGCGTGCGCGTGCTTTTCCGTTCGTGGGGAGCGGATCCCGCGGTGACTCAGCCGAGTGCGGCGAGCCAGCTGTCCGCCTGGGGCTCCCACAGCCCATAGCGGGCGGGGAACGCGGAGATCTGCACGTCCTGTGCGGCTTCGCTGAAGCCGAGGCCCTCCCAGCCCGGGATGTCCAGCAGCCCGTTCGTGTGCGGGGTGCCCAGGTAGAAGGCCCTGATCGCGTAGTCCGCATCGGCGATCTGCTCCGGCGTGCCCCAGCCCGTGCTCGGGCGCTGCTGGAACAAGCCGATCGAGTCGCGATCCCCGGACGGCGTGTTCACCAGGCCGGACTCGACCATCGCCGTGGCCAGGGCGATGGCGATGCCGCGGTCGCTCACGCCCAGCTCACGACCGACGCGGATGATGTGCTGCGCGTTGGCCGTCTGCACGTCGTCGAGCACGACCTGCGGGGCGGTGTAGGTGTCCGCTGCGGGCTGGGGTGCGGGATCGACCGCAGCGGGAGCCGGCGCGGGGGCGGAGAAGCGCAGCGTCTGACCCGGGTAGATGATCGAGTCGGGGGAGAGGCCGTTCGCCGCGTAGAGCTCGGCGAGCGTGATCCCGTGCTCGTGCGCGATCGACCACAGCGTGTCGCCGGCGACCACGTCGTAACCGGGGCCGGTGGTGTCCGCCGCGGGAGCGGGCGTCGCCGACTCGGCCACGGCAGGGGCAGGCGCCGGCGCCGTTCCGCCGAGGGAGAGCACTTGGCCGGGGTAGATGATCGAATCGGATCCGAGCCCGTTGGCCGCGTACAGGGCGGCGACAGTGGTTCCGTGGGCCTGAGCGATGTCCCACAGGGTGTCCCCGTCCTGCACGGTGTGGGAGGTGACAGGCACGAGTTCGGCCGGCGCAGTCCTCGCGGCGAGGGCAGCCGCGACCGCGCCGGTCGGCAGCGCGGTCAGGGGAGGCAGAGGGATGCGGGCGGGTGTGTGAGCCTGGGCCGGCGTCGCCACGAGTGCGGTCGCCACGGTGGTCAGCAGCACCGTCGGCACAGTGAGGCCGAGAGCGCGGCGCGGACTGGATGTGGTCGTCATGGATCCCCCGATTCTGACGTCTGGTGCCGGTGCGCCACGTCGCGCATCGGCCCTACGACGGTGTCACGGATGCATATCCAAGTCAACTGAAGTGATGAATGTTAAAGGTGAGATCAAACGGTGAATCGAAGCCCGTGACCTCCGTCCGGCCGCGGGGATGAGAACATTGCTGAGTGTCTGAAACGGAAACGGCGGCCTCCACGGCCGAATGGCTGACCCTCCCCGAACTCGTCGAGATCCTCGGTGAGCCGCTCGGGCGTGTGCACCGGCTCTTCGACGAGCAGCATCTCGTCGGATCGCGGCGCAACGGACCGCTCGCGGTTCCGGCCGTGTTCCTGAAGGATGACCAGCCGATCGGATCGCTGCGCGGCACGATCATCGTGCTCAGGGACGCCGGGTTCAGCGACGACGAGGTGATCGACTGGCTGCTCGCCGAGGAGGAGTCGATCGGTCGCGCCCCGATCGCCGCTCTGCGCGACGGCCACAAGAGCGAGGTGCGCCGGGTCGCACGCGGTCTGGCCTGATCCCACGGGCTCGCGTTCGGCCGCCCGCGTACTGATCTCGGTCGACGCGGTGGTCGGCGGGATCGTCGGGCAGCACCCCGCCGGAATCAGGCCGTGCGCTGAGTGGCGTCGCGGGCGAGTCCGCGCAGCAGCTCGAGCGCTCCGGCATCCAGTGGCGCTTCCTGCAGCGCCGCTTCGCCCGCCTCGGCGTACTCCACGATGAGCTGCTCCATGCGAGCGAGCGCTCCGGATTCCATGATGATGGCCTGCAGGCTCGCGATCTGATCCGCGGTGAGCTGCGGGTCTCCCAGCAGCTCGTCGACGAGACGCCGCCCTTGCGGCGCCAGAGCCTGGCGGGTCCATGCGATGAGCAGGGTGCGCTTGCCCTCGCGCAGGTCGTCGCCGGCCGGTTTGCCGGTGACCTGCTCGTCGCCGAAGACGCCGAGCACGTCGTCGCGCAGCTGGAACGCCATACCGAGCGGATGCCCGAACGCGCGCAGCGCGGCCTGCTGCGCCCGATCGGCACCAGCGATCACCGCCCCGATCAGCAGCGGCTGCTCCACGCTGTATCGCGCCGCCTTCAGCGAGACGACGCGCAGGGCGCGTTCGGAATGGCCGTCGTCGGCGTTCACGCTCCATGCCGACTCCTCGGCGATGTCCAGGAACTGCCCGATCGTGACGTCGCGGCGCATCCGGGCGTATTCCGTGCGGACGGCGTCGGCGTGCGGATTCGCCGAGATCCCCGCTTCCAGCAGGTCGTCGCTCCACGCCACGAGCAGATCGCCGAGCAGCACGGCGGCGGCGCGGCCGAATTCCACGGCGCTGCCGCTCCACCCCTGTCCGACGTGCGCGGCCTCCAGCGCTCGATGTGCGGACGGCCGGCCCCGGCGGGTGTCGGAGTTGTCGATCAGGTCGTCGTGCACGAGCGCGGCCGACTGGAACACCTCGAGTGCCGCGCAGGCGTCCCAGAGCGCGGTCGGCGCAGCGTCGATCCCGTTGAGGCCGGCGACCGAGGCCCATCCGGCATGGCAGAATCGCGCACGCAGGCGCTTGCCCCCGCGCAGCGTCGCCTCGGCGGATGAGACGAAGGCTGCGGCATCGGGGCCGTACGTCGCGGTCTCCTCGCGCACCCGGGCGACGAAGGCGTCGAGACGAGCGGAGACCTGGTCGATCACAGCGGTTGAGGATGCCACTGGATCAGCCTACTCAGCGCCACCGTACGGAACCGGACCGCATTCTGCAGGGTGATGCCCAACTCCCAGGCGAATCCCTACCCTGGGGCATCCCGGCACGCGTAGACTGGGTGGAAGACCACCCGAGGGGGATGAAATGCCACTCTCCGAACAGGAGCAGCGCCTGCTCGATGAGATGGAACGCCATCTCATGCAGAACGACGCCGACGTCGTTTCCGCGCATGCAGGAGACCGCGCGCTCAGCTATCGCAATCTCATCTACGGAGCCGTGCTGCTGCTCGCCGGCGTCGGCGGCCTGATCGTGGGCGTCGTGGTGGGCAACATCGGCGGGATCATCATCGGCGTGGTGGCGTTCGCCGCCATGCTCGGCGGACTGATGTTCGCCCTGACGCCGGTCCACCACAGCGTCGGAGACGACGGGGCGCCCGGCACCAAGAGCAAAGAACCGTCCCCGTCGTTCATGGATCGCATGAACGATCGGTGGGACCGTCGGCACGAGGAGCGCTGACCTCGTCACCATGACCTTGTGAGGGTCGGGACGCCTCGGCGTCCGGACCCTCTGTCGTCCCCCCGGCTGTCCATTCGCCCGGAGTCCTCCTCTTTCCTCCAC
>NZ_JBFTQL010000016.1:0-79521 GCF_056398985.1 Microbacterium sp. 01T413_2 | reverse complement strand
GCCTCGTGAAGCGGATCGCGGAGTCGGCGGACGTCGGAGTGGACGTCGACGCCGTGGCTGCGCGACTCGCGGCGGCGTTTCCGGTTGCGTGAGCCGCGGGGCCTTCGCGGCCGACGGTCAGCGCACGTCGAGAGCGAGGCGCGCGCCGAACAGCATCAGGACTCCGCCGGTGATCCGGTCCATCCAGCGGATCACCCGGGTGGAGCGCAGGCGCGGCGCGAGCTGGTTCGCTCCCAGGATGATCGCGCCCAGCCAGACGGTGCCGAGGACGCAGTGCGCGAGTGCGAGCAGCAGACCCACCAGGAACGGGGACTGCCCCGCCGGAACGAACTGCGGGATGGTCGCCATGTAGAACACCCCGACCTTCGGGTTCGTGATGTTCGTGACGAGCCCGAGCAGGAAGCCGCTCCGCGCGCCCCGGCGCGAAGGGGCCGCGGCCCCCGCCGACGGATCCGCGCCCCGGCGGAACGTCTTGGCGATCATCGTCGCGCCGAGATAGACGAGGTACGCCGCGCCGGCGTACGACAGCACCCGATATCCGACCTCGCTCGTCGCCAGCAGCGCCGCCGCCCCGGTGGCCGCAGCGGCACCCCAGATCAGAGTGCCGACCTGGATCCCGAGCAAGGCGGCGAACCCATAGGGGCGGCCGCGGGTCACCGTGCCCCGGATCACGAGCGCCGTGTCCAGACCGGGGATGATCGTGAGCAGCCCTACGACGAGCGCGAACGAGAGCAGTGCCTGGCCGAGCGTCATACGACGAACGTAGCGGGTACGCGGACCGTCAAGGGCTCCGACCGCACGAAGCGGCCGGAGCCCGAGACGGATCCGTGTCAGCGCCCGGAGCGGCGCTTGTTGAAGACGTCGAACGCGACGGCGGCGAGCAGCACAAGGCCCTTGATGAGCGCCTGGTACTCCGTGCCGACGCCGAGGATCGACATGCCGTTGTTCAGGATGCCGATGATCAGACCGCCGATAATCGCACCGGTGATCTTGCCGATGCCGCCGGTGACGGCCGCGCCGCCGATGAACACGGCCGCGATGGCATCGAGCTCGAACCCGTCGCCGTTGCGGGGGCTCGCGAGGTTCAGCTGCGACGTGAACACGAGGCCCGCCAGCGCGGACAGCACGCCCATGTTGATGAACAGAGTGAACGTCACGCGCGGGGTCTTCACGCCCGACAGGCTCGCCGCGAGCGGGTTGCCGCCGATCGCGTAGATGTGCCGGCCCCAGACGCTGCGGGCCATGATCGCGGAGTAGACCACGGTCAGCACGCCGAGGATCACCAGCGCGATCGGGGTGCCGTTGTAGCTCGCGAGCAGGTAGGCGACGAGCGCGATGAGCAGGCTGGTGAAGGCGAGCTTGGCGATGAACCACCACAGCGGCTCGTCCTCGACCGCGAACTTGCGCCGGGTCATCCGACCGCGGATCCCGAAGCCGATCATCCCGAGCACGACGAGCACCGCGAGGATGATCGTGAGCGGCTCGACGATCGTCTGGCCGCCGCCGAGGTCGGGCAGGAAGCCCGCGCCGATCGCGCGGAAGCCGTCCGGGAACGGCGAGATCGCGGTGTTCTGCAGGGTGATCTCGGTCAGGCCGCGGAACGTGAGCATGCCTGCCAGAGTCACGATGAACGCCGGGATCTTGAAGTACGCGATCCAGAAGCCCTGCCAGGCGCCGATCAGCGCGCCCAGCACCAGGCACAGCACGACGGCGACCGGCCACGGCACGCCCATCTTGGTGATCAGCACGCCGGCGGCGGCGCCGATGAAGGCGACGACGGATCCCACCGACAGATCGATGTGCCCGGCGATGATCACCATCACCATGCCGATCGCGAGGATCAGGATGTAGCTGTTCTGGATGATCAGGTTCGACACATTGATCGGCGCGAGCGTGATGCCGCCCGTGGTGATCTGGAAGAACAGCACGATCACGATCAGCGCGATGAACAGGCCGATCTGCCGCAACTGGCCGGTGAGGAAGTCGAACGCGCTGCGGAACGTACTGGTCTGGGGGGTGATGGATGAGCCGCTCATGCGGAGCCCACCTCCTTCTCCTGGGTCATGAATCGCATGAGGTTCTCCGCCGTGGCCTCGGCCCGCGGCACGTCCGCGGTGATGCGCCCCTCGGCGAGGGTGTAGATGCGGTCGCAGAGACCGATCAGTTCGGGCAGCTCGCTGGAGATGACGATGACGCCTTTGCCCTCGCTCGCGAGCTTGTTGATGATGCCGTAGATCTCGTACTTCGCGCCCACATCGATGCCCCGCGTGGGCTCGTCGAGGATCAGCACGTCGGGAGACGTGTTCATCCATTTCGAGAGCACGACCTTCTGCTGGTTGCCGCCGGAGAGCTTGCCGACGACCGCCTCGACAGAGCTGGTCTTGATGTTCATGC
Source organism: Microbacterium sp. 01T413_2 (assembly GCF_056398985.1). Classification (NCBI taxonomy): domain Bacteria; kingdom Bacillati; phylum Actinomycetota; class Actinomycetes; order Micrococcales; family Microbacteriaceae; genus Microbacterium; species Microbacterium sp. 01T413_2. Next base: position 77,127 of record NZ_JBFTQL010000016.1, on the reverse strand, counting down.
TCTTGCGGTACGACTCCGCGACGATCCGCTCGCGGCTCTCGTTGACCCAGCCGACTTTCGCGATCCGGTCGAGGGCGGCGATCGTGATGTTCCGCTCGACGTCGTCGATGAGGTTCAGCCCGAACCGCTTCCGGTCCTCGGTCGCGTAGGCGAGCCCATGGTCGATCGCGTCCGACACGGTCTTGGTGGAGATCTCGGATCCGCGCTTGTAGACGCGGCCGGAGATGTTCACACCGTAACTGCGGCCGAACACGCTCATCGCGAGCTCGGTGCGTCCGGCCCCCATGATCCCGGCGATGCCGACGATCTCGCCCTCGCGGACGAAGAGGTTCGCTCCGTCGACGACCTTGCGCTCGTGATCCAGCGGGTGGTGCACCGTCCAGTCCTCGATCCGCAGCAGCTCGTCGCCGATCTTGGGGGTGCGGTCGGGGAAACGGCTCGCGAGATCCCGGCCGACCATGCCGCGGATGATCCGGTCCTCGCTCACGTCGTCGGTGCGCATCTCGAGGGTCTCGATGTTGCGCCCGTCGCGGATGACGGTGACCTCGTCGGCGATCGCGCGGATCTCGTTGAGCTTGTGACTGATGATGATCGAGGTGATGCCCTCGTCGCGCAGGTGCGTGATGAGCTCGAGCATGTGCGCCGAGTCGTCGTCGTTGAGCGCGGCGGTCGGCTCGTCCAGGATCAGCAGCCGCACGCTCTTGGAGAGCGCCTTCGCGATCTCGACGAGCTGCTGCTTGCCCACGCCGATGTCGGCGATCTTCGTCGCCGGGTTCTCCTTGAGGCCTACGCTCGCCAGCAGCTTCGCGGCCTCCTGGTTGGTGGTGTTCCAATCGATCCAGCCGCCGGACTGCCGCTCGTTGCCGAGGAAGATGTTCTCCGCGATCGACAGGTACGGGCTCAGCGCCAGCTCCTGATGGATGATCACGACGCCCGCGTGCTCGGATTCGTTGATGCTCTTGAAGGCGACGGGTTCGCCGTCCAGGAGGATCTCGCCGTCGTAGGATCCGTGCGGATAGACGCCTGAGAGCACCTTCATGAGGGTGGACTTGCCGGCCCCGTTCTCACCGCAGATCGCATGGACGTGGCCGCGCTGCACGGTGATCGACACGTCCTGCAGAGCCTTCACGCCCGGGAACGTCTTCGTGATCCCGCGCATCTCGAGGAGGGGGGGGGGGGGGGGGGCGCGCCCGCCGCCACCCCTGTGGAGCCGATGCCTACTTGAGCTGGTCCTCGGTGTAGTAACCCGTGTCGATGACGGCTTCCTTGTAGTTGTCCTTCGTGACCACGATCGGCTCGAACAGGAACGTCGGCACGACCTTGGTCTTGTTGTTGTAGGACTTCGTGTCGTTGACCTCGGGGGTCTTGCCGTTCAGCACGTCATCGGCCATCTTCACGGCCTCGCCCGCGAGCTTGCGGGTGTCCTTGTAGATGGTCGAGTACTGCTGACCCGCGATGATCGACTTCACGGACGGGATCTCCGCGTCCTGACCAGTGATGATCGGGAGCTTGTCGGTCGCGTAGCCGGCGCCGGTGAGGGCGGAGATGATGCCGATGGAGAGGCCGTCGTAGGGCGAGAGCACGCCGTTCACGGTCTGGCCGTTCGAGTAGGTCGAGGCGATGAGATCCTGCATGCGCTTCTTGGCGACGTCGGCCTGCCAGCCCTGCGTCGCGACCTGAGTGAAGCCCGTCTGGCCGCTGCCGACCTTGACGACGCCCTTGTCGAGGTACGGCTTGAGGGTGTCCATCGCGCCGTTGAAGAAGAACGTGGCGTTGTTGTCGTCCGGGCTTCCGGCGAACAGCTCGATGTTGAACGGTCCCGCGGCACCGGTATCCTTGCCGCTCTTGTCCAGCACGCCGAGGCCCTCGAGGAGGCTGGTGGCCTGCTGCACGCCGACCTTGTAGTTGTCGAAGGTCGTGTAGTAGTCGACGTTCTTGTTGCCGTTGATCAGCCGGTCGTAGGCGATGACCTTGACGCCCTTGGACGCGGCCTGGTCGAGCTGGCTGGACAGCGCCGTGCCGTCGACGGAGGCGATGATCAGGACTTTCGCGCCCTTGGTGAGCATGTTGGAGATCTGCTGCACCTGGGTGGGGATGTCGTCGTCCGCGTACTCGAGGTCGACCTTGTAGCCGAGCTTCTCCAGCCCCTCCTTGACGGCGTCGCCGTCGTGGATCCATCGGGTCGACGTCTTCGTCGGCATCGCGACGCCCACGAGTGCGCCCTTGTTGGCGCCGGGCTCCGCGGTGGAGGATCCGCCGCCGCCACGGGTTCCCGCGCACGCGGTCAGGCTGAGGGCGATGGTCGCGGCGGCTGCGACGCCGATGACCAGTCTCTTGAACTTCATGTGATTCCTTTCGTCGAGCGGCCGCCATGGCGCGCTCAGGACAGCAGAGAGCGCGCCGATGGAACGATCGGACCGCCCGGTCGAGACCTGCACCTCGCGAACGAGGGCGTGGGTCGGGGTGACGACCGCATCACTGCGGACGTCGGTTCGTGGTGCTGTTCGCACGGGGCCGGTGGCCGCCGACCTCATGCGCTCGGGACGGCGAGGAGGTTCGGAATCCGACCTCATCGTCGCCGCGGCTGTGACCGATCACACCCGCACGAGTGATCTTCTGGCGAACCGGTCACATTTGTCAAGCCTTTGACCGAAGTCGGCGTGATGCGCCCGCCGATCCAAGGGAACGCGAGGCGCCCCGACCGCCTTCAGAGGGCGCGGGGAGCTGCCGTGGAGGCGCGCACGATCAGGCCCGGGACCAGGGGTTCCTGCACCAGGTCATCGCCGCCCAGCTGAGCCAGCAGCATCCGGATCGTCCTGCGACCGAGTTCGACGAAGTCCTGCCGCACCGTGGTGAGCGGCGGGAAGAAGTGCGCCGCCTCGGGGATGTCGTCGAATCCGACGAGGCTGATGTCCTCCGGCACCCTGACGCCGCGTTCGCGGCAGGCGTGCAGGAAGCCGAGGGCCATCGAGTCGTTCCCGGCGAAGACCGCGGTGAAGTCGGGCATGCGCAGCAGGCTCAGGCCCGCCTCGTAGCCGAACTGCGCGGTCCAGTCCCCCAGCAGCGGGGCGCGCACGCGCAGGTCGCGCGCGTCGAGCTCGCGCAGATAGCCCGCCATGCGCGCCTCGGCCTCGGTCCAGTTCTGCGGGCCGGCGAGGTGGACGATGTACTCGTGCCCGATGTCCGCGAGATGCGCGACAGCGGCCCTCGCGCCCGCGATCTGGTCCATCGCCATCGAGTGGCGCTCGCCGCTCGGGCCAAGGGCCATGATCGGCACGTCCACGCTCATCCCACCGACCTCGCTCAGCACCTCCTGCTGCGGAGCGATGACGATGATCGCCTCGACGGCGTGACTGAGCAGATCGTCGATGCTGGCGCGCACGACCCCGGGCTCGCTGGAGCGCAGATTCGCGATGGAGAGCCGGTAGCCGGCGTCGCGCGCGGCGAACTCGATCGCGGTGATCGCCGTCGCAGGTCCGTACAGCGCACTGTGCGCCGTGAGCACGCCGATCGTGCGGGAGCGGTTGGTCGACAGCGCCCTCGCGACGGGATTCGGCCGGTAGCCGAGCCGGTCGATCACCGATTGCACATGCTCGCGCGTCTTCTCGCGGATCCGGTCACTGCCGTTCAGCACTCGCGACACGGTCTGGTACGAGACGCCGGCCTCGCGGGCGACGTCGCGGATGTTCAGGGCGCGAGGCGGCTCGCTCTCCACAGCCACGCGCACCTCCTTCAGATCGGTCAGACTCATTATGCGCGAGGCGATGACGGTCGGATGCGCGCCTCCCGTGCTGCCGTCTTCGGCACGGGGCGCCGGCGGGCGGTCGGCCGTCTCACCGCGCCAGGCGGTTCACTGGTCGCGTATTGCGGCTTCGCGGTGCGGATGGCCGCAATATGCGACCACCGAACAGCCTCGGCGCCAGGACCTACAGACCTACAGCTCGATCTGCGACCCCATCACGATCACCCGGTCGCGCGGCAGGCCGAAGTGGTCGCTCGCATCGGTCGTGATGTGCGAGGCGGCGAGGAAGAGCCGCTTGCGCCACCGCGCCATGCCGCCGCGCCGTCCCTCGCGCAGCTCGATCTTCGAGAGGAAGTACGTGGCGTTGTCCAGATCCAGCCAGCCCTGCGTCTTGTGCGGCGGGATGCTGCGCAGCGCACGGGGCAGATCCGGATTCTCGGCGTAGCCGAACCTTGCCGAGATGTACAGGATGCCGTCCGTCGGATCCCCGAGGTCGTCGACCGTGCAGCGTTTGGTCTGCGGCACGCGCGGGACGTTCTGGATGTCGACGGACAAGATGATCACGCGGGCGTGGCGCACGTGGTTGTGCTCGACGTTGGCGCGCAGCGCGAGCGGCGTCGTGGATCCGCCTGGGTTGAGGAAGATCGCCGTCCCCGGCACCCGGTCGATGAGCTTCGGGTGTGTGCGCAGGTTGCTCACGAAGTCGGCGAGCGCCCCCTCCGCCTCCGTGCGGCGCGCGGTGATGAGGGCGCGCCCGCGCTGCCAGGTCGTCATGACGGTGAACGCGGCGAGGCCGATCGCGAGCGGCAGCCAGGCGCCGTGCGTGAACTTGGTGGCGTTGGCGGCGAAGAACAGCAGGTCGACCGAGAGCAGCACGACGGCGCCGATCACGAGGATCCAGGGCGGGGTCTTCCACCGCCGGCGCGCCAGGTAGAAGAACAGCAGCGTCGTGATCGTGATCGTGCCGATGACCGCCATCCCATAGGCGAACGCGAGCGAGGCCGACGTGCGGAACACGAACACCAGGGTGATCACCGACACCATCAGCAGCCAGTTGATCCACGGCACATAGATCTGCCCGTGGGTCTCGGATGAGGTGTGGGTCACACGCAACCGCGGGAGATAGCCGAGCCCCGAGGCCTGCGCGGCGACGGAGAACGCGCCGGAGATCACCGCCTGCGAGGCGATCACCGTCGCCACGGTGGACAGGACCACGAGCGCGATCCGGCCCCATTCGGGTGCGAGCAGGAAGAACGGCGCCGACATGTTCGCCTTGTCCTCCAACAGCAGTGCGCCCTGGCCGAGGTAGGTGAGCGCCAGGGCGGGGAAGACCAGGAACAGCCACGCGAACGAGATCGGCTTGCGGCCGAAGTGGCCCATGTCGGCGTAGAGCGCCTCGGCGCCGGTGACCGACAGCACTACGGCGGCGAGTGCGAAGAACGCGATGTCGAAGTGTCCCACCATGAACTGGACCGCATAGGTCGGCAGCAGAGCCAGCAGGATCTGCGGGTCGTGCAGGATCCCGCCGATCCCCAGCACGCCGATGACGACGAACCAGACTGCCATGATCGGTCCGAACAACCGGCCGACCACGGAGCTGCCGAGCTTCTGGATGAGGAACAGCACCAGCAGGATGGTGGCGGTGATCGGGACGATCCACTCGTCCAGGCCCGGATTGATGGTCTTCAGACCCTCGACGGCGGAGAGCACCGAGATCGCGGGGGTGATCATGCTGTCGCCGAGGAACAGCGCGGCGCCCAGCACGGCCAGACCCGACAGGATCGCCACCGTGCGCGTGCGCCCCTTCGGCGCCCAGCGCCGCAGCAGCGTCAGCAGCGCCATGATGCCACCCTCGCCGTCGTTGTCCATCCGCATCGCGAGCAGCACGTAGGTGATCGTGACGATCAGGATCACCGACCACACGATGAGCGAGACGACCCCGTACAGGTTCTCCGCCGTGAGCGGGATCGGGTGCGGATCCTCCGGGTTGAACACCGTCTGCAGGGCGTAGATCGGGCTGGTGCCGATGTCGCCGAAGACGACGCCGAGGGCGCCGATGACGAGGGCGAGGCGGAGCGGGCTCCTGCCGGCGACGGGCGCCTTCTGGTCGATCACGGCCTGGCTGTTCACAGACGAAGCCTAGAGCCCGATTCCCGCGCCACCCGGCGCTCCTCACGGAATCCTCACGCGGCGTGGCGCGTCCGCGCTCACGGGATCCTCACGTCGTCGCGTGGCCGCTTGCGCAGGACTCCCGTCGGGCGATCATCGCGGAGCGGCGGCGCCGCGCAACGCCGAAGCGCCGGCCCCGAGCAACTCGGGACCGGCGCTCCGGTTCGGATCAGCCCTTGCGGGGCGCGGTCACCGAGATGAGTGCCGCGGTGTTGTCCTGCATGGACTTCTTCACCGAGATCACGGTGCCGTAGCCCACGCCGGCATCGGCGGGGTTGCCGGTGCCGAGGGTGGTGAACCCGAGGTCCAGACCGTAGAGGTCTGTCGCGGGGGTGCCGTCGGGGTTGACGACGCGCGTGCTGTACGGCGCATTGCCGACAGACGGGACGACCACCGAGGCGTCACGCATGCGGTTGAACAGCTGACCGTTGCGGACCTCCAGGCCGGCCACCCAGCCCTTGTCATCGGTGAAGGTGCTCACCGCGGGCTGCGCCGGGATGTCGGTGCAGGCCTCGTTCTGGTAGTTCGCGTCGACCAGGCAGTCCTTGAACGGCAGGGTCGGCGTGAGCCCGAACGCGGCGTTGGACGACTGCGCACGGCTGGAGATGTTCTTCAGCACCGACGGATCCAGAGCAGCCTCCGCACCCGTGCGGCGCAGCGGGTCGAAGTGGCTGTCCACGAGCAGCAGGCCGCCCTTGGCGCCGTAGCTCGGCAGGCTCGTCAGGTTGGTGGTGACCTGGTTCGAGCTGCCGTAGGTGGTGTCGCGGTACCAGATCAGCGCACCCGGAGCGTTGTACGGGACCTTCTCGACCTTCCAGCCGTCGGCGCTGTACACGGTGGTGTAGCCGTACTTCAGGCCGTTGTCGAAGCCATCGAAGTTGCGCCACTCGACCAGGTAGTACTGCGCCTTGATCTGGGTGCCGGTGTCGCGGGCCCAGCCTGCGCCGGTGGTGTCGGTGAAGGTGCCGTCGACCGCGGTCCAGCCGTTGTCGCCGGTTTCGACGTCGTCGGTCCAGACGTCGGCGCCGCCGGCGGTCAGGGCGAAGTCGTCTGAGAACCAGCCGCGCTCCTGGAACGCCGCGTCGGTCGCCTGCCGCAGACGGATCTGGATGTTCTGCCCCGCGTACACCGACAGGTCGACGTGGTCGTGACGCCAGCCATCGCTGGATCCGGTCAGGCCGTACTTCTTGCCTCCGAAGTCGGCCATGCGGCCGTTGGGGTCGCTGTAGCCGTCATCGGTCGACACCAGGGCGCCGGACTCGTCGTAGACCTTCTGCTCGGACCAGGTGGATCCGCCGTCGGTCGAGACCTCGACGAAGCCGTAGTCCCAGTCCTCCTCGATGACGTAGTTGTTCCACATCGAGAAGGTCGCACCGGCGGGCACGTTGTCGATCGAGCGGGTCAGCGTCGCGTCCGCCCAGCTCTGGTCGGCGTTGGAGTACCACATCTCGGATCCGCTGTGCGGTTCGGCGAGCACGATGGTCTTGTCCGGCAGGTTGACCTTGATGCCGTCCTCGGTGCCCTTCTTCGGACGCGAGGTCTGGCCGACCTTGATCGTCTGCGTGCCGTCCCCCGGGTTCACGACCTTCGGGTCCGCCCAGCCGAGCACCCACTTGTCCCAGATGCCCATGTGGGTCGGCTGCGACTGGAAGATGGGGCCGGAGTGCGAGCCGGAGCTCATCAGATCCCAGAAGTCGATGTCGGAGTTGCCCGCGTTCGACGTGTCGTACAGGTCGGGCAGGCCGAGGTCGTGGCCGTACTCGTGCGCGAACACGCCGACACCGGAGTTCTCCGGCTGCACGATGTAGTTCTGGATCTTGAAGTCGGTTCCGGGGATGGTGGCACCGCCCGCGACGTCGGACGAGTGCGCCCAGATCGCGTAGGTGCCCTCCTTGCCGCCGCCGCCGGACTTGTCCTCACCGGCGTGCACGAGCACGACGTGGTCGATGATGCCGTCGGGCTCGTTGACGTTGCCGTCGCCGTCGCGGTCGCCCTGGTCTTCGATGTCGTAGTCGGACCACGGGAAGGAGGGGTCGGACTGTGCGAGCGCCGCCACGGCGTCGATCGGCAGCTGGCCCGCGCCGAGCGGGTTGTCGGGGTGGCCCTGCATGTCCTGCATGGGGCCGGCCTCGTAGGCGCCGGTCTCGGGGTTGAGGTGGCAGACCGTGGCTCCGTAGTACGCCTCGGAGTGCGGCACCTTCACCCACGCGGTGGCCTCACCGGTGAGGGTGTACGCGCCGCGGGACATCTCCTCGTACATGTTCTTCATGGTGTTGCCGGAGATGTCGAAGCCGGGCTTGCCGTCCAGACCCGTCAGGTCGGTGCGCACGCGCTCGGTGACGCCCTGCTTCGAGAAGAGCATCTTGTTGTAAAAGTCGCTCGAGAAGTCGGGCATCCACATCGTGTTGTTGTCGGGCTGCGCCGCGGTGGCGGGGTCCGGGATGTTGTTGTGCAGGGTCGGGCCCTGCACATCGCCCGGCTTGCAGTCGGTCGCACCGAAGGACGTCGGGACCTGCAGGTTCGAGAAGTCCTCCGTGCCGTCGAACTCGACCAGGATCGTGAGGAGCTTCGCCTGCTGCGTGGTCTTGGACTGCTTCAGGTTCTTCGGGCTCTTCCCGGTCTTCACGGCCTTCGCCTCGGTGATCGCCAGCTGCTTGGCCGCCACGGGGTTGCCCTGCGCGTGCTTCTGGTCGTTCTCCTTGGCGCGCTCGAACGCCGCGGCGCCGATCGCCTTGCGGGCGCTCGTGTTGCCGTTCGTGTCGGCGACCGCCTCGTCATCGGACGCGTCCGTGAACGCTTCGGCGCGGGGCGCCACGTAGTTGATGTAGTGATCGGCGGTGCCGCTCTTCGCATCGGTCCCTGCGGAACCGGTGCTCGCAGAGGTCACCGTGCTGGATGGCTGCGTGCTCGACGGCGCCGCGACTGCGGGGCCGGCCCCGAAGGTCGCCACCCCGGCCGCCGCCAGCACGAACGCTGACGTCGTCGCCGTCACACGTCGTCGCGTGCGAGCGCTTCTCTCTGACATTGCTTCTCCCTCCAGGCGTCGCCTCAGGGGTTCCCGCGGCGATGCGGATGTCGTGCACCGGTCAGGCGCACAAAAACCAGGATTACCGTGAAAGTCCTATGCAAGGGAAGAGAATCGCCTGAAAAGAGGAAGATCCTCCGCCGATATACCGGGGCGAGGTCACATGCCTGCGGAGGGCAGGATCCGGCAGCGAAAGGTCGGGCCGAGCAGCGGAGGAGTTCCTGCACGAGGACGCCGCGGACGCACGAAGGGCGCCACCCGGGATGTCCCCGGTGGCGCCCTCGTTGCGCGGTCGCGTTCCGCGTGCGCAGGAAGGAGCGATCAGCCCTTGTTGCAGATCTCCTGCAGCTTCTTGCCCTGCTCGGTGAGCTTGGCGCTGGCGTCCTGGGCCTTGGTGGAGATCTCCTCGACCTTGGTCTGCGCCTCCTTGAGCTTGTCCATCGCGGCCGGGTCGGTGGCGTCGATGTTCTTCATGTCGGGCATCTCGAAACCGTCGAAGACCTTGACGAAGCCGTTGAACTCGGTCGCGAAGGCCGTGAGCGGCGCCTTCACGGTCTCGTTGGTGACCTTCTTGCCGGCCTCCTCGAGCCCCTTCTGCACGGGGGCGAAGATCTCGGCGAAGTCGACCTTCTCACCGGTGGTGGCCTTCTGCATGGCCGAGCTGACGTCGCTCGAGACACTCGAGGTGGCCTTGGTCATCTCCGTGTTGGCGATCTTGCACGCGTCGGCCACACTCTGGCCGCCCGAGCAGGCGGTCATGGTGGCGGTGAGGGCGATCGCTGCGGCGAGGCCGCCGATGCGGGTCAGGGTTGCCTTGTTCATGTTGAGCTCTCCGGTCTCTCCATAGATGTGGCTGCCGGTCCGGAACGGGCGCGACAGCCATGATTGCCTTCCACCCTATTCCGAGCTGATGCATAGGTTCGGACCAGGTCGGCGGATCCGGCGCGATCGTGACCGCACCGAGATATCGAGGACACGGCACGTTCACCGGGACCGCTGGATTCCTGGATCTTCTTGCGTCAGGACGGCGCTGCGGGGTTCATCGCGCACCGCTCCAGCACATCGGCGAGCGCGGCTGGCCGGCTCAACGCGACGCAGTGACTGCCGTCGATCTCCTCCGGCTCGATGCCCAGACGTTCGCGGACCACCCCGCGGAGGAAGTCCGGAGGCAGCACGCGATCCTGCCGGCACAGCACGAAGCGGGTGGGAACCTCGGGCCAGGCCGCCATCGGCCATGGCTCGGCCAACGCTGTGCTCGATGGGTGCGCCCGTTCGCGGCTGAGGGCCTCGGCCGCCAGCTCCCGGGGAACGTCGTGATAGAAGGCCGCGAACGGATCGGCGCTCCCGGTCAGCCCGCCGTCGCGTTCTGCCTGCTCCGCAACGGCGGATTCGTACCCGAGGTCTTCCCACCACCACTCCGGCGGCTCCCCCGGTGCCGGGACCATGCCGGCGAGCAGCACCAGCACGTCGACGGGCACGCGCTCGGCGACCAGCGGCGCCGTGAAGGCGCCGAAGGAGTGGCCGACGACCACCAGGTCGCGGCGGTCCCCCACTGCTTCGACCACGGCGTCGGCATAGTCGGTGAGCCTCAGGGACTCGTCATCGGCGGGCAGGTCGGGCGCGACGACATCGTGGCCTCTGGCGCGGAGTTCCGCCGCGACCAGATGGAAATGCCATCCGACATCGCCGGCGCCATGGATCAGCACGAACGTCGCCATCAGAGCGCCACCTCCTGCCCTCCATCGGGAAAACAGACACCCCCAGGGTAGACGAAAACCCCCGATCTCTCGGGGGTTTTCTTGGCGGTGACGGTGGGATTTGAACCCACGGTAGGGGGTTACCCTACACAACTTTTCGAGAGTTGCACCTTCGGCCGCTCGGACACGTCACCGCGGAAAAGCATACGCGACACCGGGATCGAGCGCGAATCGAGCGGAGCCGGTCGAGCGCGTTCCGGCCCCACCAGTCGTCACCAGCCCTCGGCGACCTCGGCGTGCGTGCGCAGGATGCCCTCGGTGGATCCCGCCGGGGCGCGGCCGATGCCGCACTCGGTCGCCACCCCGAACGAGGGGGCGTACGCGGCAGCCGCCGCGATGCGGCGCCGAGCACCCTCGGCGCCGTCCTCGCGGTGCACGAGGCCGAGGTACAGCTCGGTACTCTCCCCCACGGCCAGCCCGTCGAGCGGGGCGAAGTACGCGTCGTCGTCACGCTCGATCGGCACCGGCAGATGCAGCCAGGTGAGCGGGCGGCCGGCTGCCGCCGCGATGGCGTTCGCGTAGCGGACCAGGTTCGCCGCGTCGGCGGGCTCGAAGAAGTGCTTCTCGGCGGCGTCGCCGTAGCAGAGGTGCACGCCGGCCTCGACCTCGGCCGGCACGGCGTCGACGAGGGCTGCCAGCCGCTGGACGAGCCCGTCGAACGGGTCGCCGGGCCACCACGCCTCCATGACCTTGCCGTAACCGGCGGCGCGCTCGATGATGCCCATCTCGCTGGCCACGTCCCACTGGATCGCGAGATCGTCATGCGGGATCGCGGCGAGGATCTCGGCGAGCTCGCGACGGATCGCCGTGGTGTAGACCGGCTCGATCGCGACCCGGTCCTCGCCGGAGAAGAAGGACGAGATCACGGCGAGCGGCGTGGGCAGCGACACCTGGAAGCGCACGCCCTGGGCGATCGCGCCCTCCTCGCGCAGTCGGCGGAAGACTTCGTACGAAGCGAGCGCCGCAGCCGCATAGCCGAGCGGAGGCAGCACGATCGCGGCCGCGTCGACACCGTCGCTGATGCGCAGCGGCCGTGCGTCGAGCCCCGCGCCGAACGGGATCCGCTCGGCGCCCACGCGTTCGATGCCCTCCGCCTGGCCCAGCACGTCAGGCTGGAACATGATCCAGTGGAACCGGATTCCGACCTCGCCGTCCGGAATGCGCCGAAGCTGCGGCCCGAGGATCCCGGCGGCGGTGCGCATCGTGGTCTCGGCGTCGTCGTAGTTCACGCTGCCGACCAGCAGCGCTCCGCGTGGGTTCGTCATGCCTGAAAGCGTAGGACGATCACCATCGACGGTTCTGCACGGTTTCGTTGCGCACAGCCCGGAGCCTCCCGCGACGCTCGAGTTGCTCCTGCCCGGATCCCGCCTCAGGGACCCGTAACCGCGTCAGCCCGCTGCGATGAGCCGGACCCCTGCGGCGGCGAGATCTCGGAGGGTCGGATCCGCCGGATCCGCGTCCGCCACCACGCCGGCGATCTCGTCGAGCGACAGCACCCCGTACCGCGACGCCGTCCCGATCTTGTCCTCACTCGCCAGCACGTACGTCTCCGCGGCCCGTGAGGCGAGGGCGCGCTTCATCGCCGCTTCGTCCGCATCCCCCGTGGTGAGGCCCGCCGTCGGATGCACGCCGGTGACGCCGAGGAAGAAGAGATCGGCGCTGATCCGCTGCGCGGCTTCGACGGCCGCCGCCCCGCAGGCCACGGCGGAGTGCTTGAACAGCTGCCCGCCGATGAGGAACACGTCCGCGGCATGGTCGAGCAGCGCAGCGGCGATCGTGGGACTGTGCGTGATGATCGTGCACGGCAGCGCGGTCGGGATCTCGGCGACCATCGCGAGCGTCGTGGTGCCACCGTCGAGGATCACCGTCATTCCCGGGCCGATGAGGGTGGCGGCCGTCGCCGCGACCCGGGCCTTGCTGTCGGGGGCCACGACGGCGCGCCGCCCGTAGTCGACCACAGCGGGCGAGGCCGGGAGCGCCCCGCCGTAGACCCGCACGGCGAGGCCCGCCGCGTCGAGCTCGCGCAGGTCGCGGCGGATGCTGTCCTCCGACAACCCCAGCTCGGCGGCGACGTCCTTCGCGACGATCCTGCCGTCACGGTGCAGTCGCTCGAGCAGCATTTCCTTGCGCGCGGCAGCCAGCATTCCGACTCCTTCATGTTTATGCACGTTTCTGCTGTATTGTACCCGATATGACGAAGCCACTCATGATTCTCATCGCCGGTCCCTACGCGTCGGGCACCGGCGGCGACCCCGCCCTTATGGCGCAGAACCTCGCCCGGCTCGAGGAGGCGGCCTGGCCGATCTTCCGCGCCGGGCACATCCCGATGATCGGCGAGTGGGTCGCCCTCCCCGTGCTGTCCAGTGCCGGCGCGACCGGCCCGGGCGACCCGCTCGCCGCCGAGGTGATGTATCCGACCGCGGAGCGACTGCTGCAGCACTGCGATGCGGTGCTGCGCCTGCCCGGCGAATCCCGTGGAGCAGATCAGGACGTCGCGATCGCGGAGGGTCGGGGGATCCCCGTGTACCGCCGCCTCGAGGAGGTCCCGGGGATCGCCGCCTGATCCCGCACTTCCCGCGCTCTCCGCGCTCGGCGCGGGGCGGCCGGACCCCGAAGGCTCAGGAGCCGACGGGCAGGATCCGTCCCGCGTCGAGCCGGACCGCACGGTCGATCGTGCCGGCCGGCGGCTCCACGTGCGAGATGAGCACGACGGTCTGGGATCCGGCGGCGCCCAGCAGGTCGCGCAGCAGCGCATCGGATGCGTCGGGATCCACCCCGGCTGTGGGCTCGTCGAGCACGAGCACTCCGAATCCGCGCAGGATCTCCCGCGCCAGCGCGATGCGCTGCGCCTGCCCGCCGGACACGAGGGCGCCGCGCTCCCCCACCCGCGCGTCGAGCCCGCCGCGTTCCCGCACCCAGGCGCCGAGGCCGACCCGGTCGAGCACGGCGATCAGCTCGGCATCGGTCGCGGCCTCACGGGCGAACAGCAGGTTCTGCCGGATGTCCTCGTCGAAGAGCATCGGATCCTGCTCGCACAGTCCGACGTGGCGGCGCAGCTCCGGGCCCGCTACCCGGCCCGCGTCCGCTCCACCGATGCGATACGAGCCGCCGAAGCGCAGGAAGCCGACCAGCACGGCGGCGAGCGTGGATTTGCCGGCGCCGCTGGATCCGGTGACGAGGATGCGCTCCCCCGGCGCGACATCGAGATCGAGGTCGCGCAGGGTCGACGCCCCGGCACCCGGCCACGACGCGGTCACGCCGCGCAGGCGCAGCGCACCATTGTCGAGGCGCCCCTCGCCCTCGTCGCCGCGCACCTCGGCGGGCAGCGTCGCGGGCAGCAGCGCATGGATCCGCTCCGCACCGGCACGCACACCGCGCCACGCCGAGGCGGCCTGCGGCACGGCCGAGAACACGTCGAACACCGCCATGGGCAGCAGCACGGCGACCGCGAACCAGGGCGCGTCGACCGCGCCTCCGGGCTGCCCCGGCGCCGCAACCGCGAGCGCCCAGATCGAGGCGGCGCCCGCCGCCAGTGACACGACCGCCGAGGACAGCGCCTGCGCGACCGCGGCCCGGGTGGTCGCGCGCCGCAGCGCGTCGTCGGCGGCGCGGATCCGATCGCGCGCGATGGCTTCAGCCCCGTAGGCCTGGAGCACGTCGAGGGCGGTGAGCTCGTCGACCAGGGCTGCGGCGAGCTCCGCCCTGTCGCGGCTGAGCGCGCGTTCGGCCCGGCCTCCGGCGATGCCGCCGAGCACGACCGCTCCCGCGACGGCGATGACCAGGCAGACCGCGAGCGCGAGGGCCGCCGCGGGGGCGATGGCGGCGAGGACGCCGATCGAGACGAGAGCGACGACGCCTCCGGTCAGCAGCGGCTGCACGACGCGCAGGGGCAGGTTCTGCAGGTTCTCCACGTCGTCGACGAGCGCGGCGAGCACAGAGCCACGGTCGGTGGATCCGAGTCCCGCGGGGGCCAGCGGGGTGAGTCGGCGCACGACGGCCGCCCGCAGGTCCGCGAGGCGGCCGAGCGCGGCGTCGTGCCCGGTAAGGCGCTCCAGATACCGGGTGACGGCGCGGGTCACGGCGAAGAACCGCACCCCGACGATCGCGACCGAGAGCGGCACGAGGTTGTCGACGAGCGACGCGGTGACGATGAGCCACCCGCTCACGAGCAGCAGGCCGACCGCGGCCGCGGCCGACACGATCCCGGCGAGGATCGCGGGCAGGAACCGTCGCGTCCGGGGCATGGCGAGGCGGAGGATCCCCCCGACGGAGGCCGGGAGATCCGGGATCGGATCCGGATCCGCCGCGGACGTTGTCGACGCGGCCGCGGCGTGCGCGGTCGCCTCGAGCGCTGCCGGCTCGGGCACCGCCGCCGCGGGCGCGCCCGTGCCGGATGCGGCCGCGCCGTCGACGGATGTGGCCACGCCACCCTGCTCAGGTCGCACTTTCTGCTGTTCCCGGGGGTGCGGAAGAGCAGAAAGTGCGACCTGAGCATTGGTGGAGTCGGCGACGGGTGCATCAGCCGGGTCGATCGAGCCGGCGTGTGCGGCCGCGGGGTCGTCGCCGATCCGCACCACCTGGTCGGCGATGGCGCGGGCCGACTCCCGGTGCGAGACCAGCAGCACCGTCGCCCCGTCGTCGGCGGCACGACGCAGCGCAGCCCACAGCCGCTGCTCGGTCACGGCGTCGAGGGCGCTCGACGGCTCGTCGAGGGCCAGCACGCGCGCACCGGATCCGAGCCGGTACAGCGCACGGGCCACGGCGACGCGTTGCGCCTGGCCACCGGAGAGTCCGGCGCCCTGCACGCCGAGCTCCTGCACCGGATCCAGGTCCGACGCCGCGGCGTCGGCGAGCGCCGACCGCGCGCGCGCGAGGTCGGGGACGGAGTCGCCGAGCGCGACGTTCGCGGCGATCGTGCCGCGGATGAGCCCGGGGCGCTGGCCGGCCCAGGCGAGCCACCTGGTCGGATCCGGATCCGCTGCGCCGTCGAGCGTGAACCCGCCGTCGCGCACCAGCACACCCGCGCCGTCGTGCACCGCCGCGGCCTCGACAACGACGGTCCCGTCGTACGCCGCAGCGCCGCGCAGCGCCGCAAGCAGGCTCGACTTGCCGGATCCGCTGCGTCCTTCGAGGAGCGTCACGGTGCCCGGCT
This sequence comes from Microbacterium sp. 01T413_2, assembly GCF_056398985.1. Classification (NCBI taxonomy): domain Bacteria; kingdom Bacillati; phylum Actinomycetota; class Actinomycetes; order Micrococcales; family Microbacteriaceae; genus Microbacterium; species Microbacterium sp. 01T413_2. Next base: position 61,282 of record NZ_JBFTQL010000016.1, on the reverse strand, counting down.
CCGCGGTGAAGGAGACCGGCGCGAGTACGTGCGCTCCGTGCCGCACCGCGACCCCATCGACGACCAGCCGGACCGCCGCTTCCGTTTCACAGCGCGCAGATGGCTGTATTCCGGGCCGGTCTGCAGCAAAGTGCGCGCTTCGAACGCCGGATGGGGCCGCCGGATCCGCCTCGAGCACCTCGAAGACGTCCTCGGTCGCGGCGACGCCCTCGGCGGCCGCGTGGAACTGCACGCCGACCTGGCGCAGCGGCAGGAACGCATCGGGCGCGAGCAGCAGCACGAACAGTCCGACACCGAGGCTCAGCTCGCCGCCCAGCAGCCGCAGCCCCACTGACACCGCGATGATCGCCACCGCGAGCGACGACAGCAGCTCCAGCGCGAAGCCGGAAAGGAACGAATACCGCAGCACGCGCATGGTCTCGCGGCGGTACTGGTCAGCGGTCTCGCGCATCCGGGCCGCCGCGCGGCGTTCCCGGCCGAACAGGCGCAGCGTGGCGAGGCCCTGCACGGTGTCGGCGAAGCGCGCCGCGAGTGTGTGCAGCACCTGCAGCTGCCTGCGCTGCACGCCGCGGGTGGCGATGCCGATGAGGATGAGGAACAGCGGGATGAGCGGCAGCGTGACGAGCGCCGCGAGACCGCTCGGCCAGTCCTGCCACCACATCACGGCGACGATGATCGGCGTCGCGATCGCGGTGAGCACGAGCTGCGGGATGTACCGGGAGAAGTAGGGATCCAGCGCGTCGAGACCGTGCCCCGCTGTCACCGCGAGCGCGGCGCGGTTGCGCGTGCCGAGCCAGGCCGGCCCTCGCCGGGAGATCGCATCGAGCAGCGCCGCCCGCAGTTCGCGCCCGGCCTGCGCGGCGGCGCGGGCGCCCCACGCCTCCGACACCCACAGCAGCACCGCGCGCGCGAGCACCACGAGCGCGAGCCACGGCACGTGGCCGAGAGGCGAGCGCCCGCCGGCCACGTCCGTGATCCCCGCGGCGAGCAGCCCCGCGAACGCGATCGTGACCGCGGTCTGCAGGAGCGCGATGCCCGCCGAGACCGCGAGGTAGGTCCGCGCGGCGGGCGCCCACCGCAGCAGCCGCGGATCGATCGGCTTCATCGGATCCGCTCCGCGAACACGCGCGACGGATGCAGCACCCGAGCGCGGATGCAGGACGGATCCGCACTTCTGATCGCGCACCCGTCACCGTGTCCTGCAAATGGCGACGTCGCGGGTCGGCGCCGGGACGACAGGGGGCTCATGCGTGCGCGGGGGCGGCCTCGATCGTCGACCGGCGCACCCGCTTGCGGAACACCCAGTAGGTCCACGCCTGGTAGGCGAGGACGAGCGGCATCGCCACGAGCGCGGTCCAGCTCATGATCTGCAGCGTGTACGGCGTGCTGGACGCGTTCTGGATCGTGAGCGAGTTCGCGGCGTCGATCGTGGAGGGCAGCACGTTCGGGAACAGCGCGGAGAACAGCATGAGCACGGCGGTGAGGATCGTGACGACCCCGGCCGCGAAGGCCCAGCCGTCACGACCCCGCAGCGAGAAGACCACCGACACGATGAGGAACACCGCGGCCACGGCGCCGAGCGCGATCACGGCCCAAAGCAGGGACGGGCGACCCGCCGCGATGACGATCGTCCACACCACGGTCCCGGCCGCGACGAGGATTGTCGGCAGCGCAGCCAGGCGCGCCACGCGGCGGGCCCGCTCGTGCACGACGCCGTCGGTCTTGAGCGCCACGAAGTACAGTCCGTGCAGGAAGAACAGCAGCAGCGTGGTGACGCCCACGAGCAGCCCGTACGGGTTCAGCAGGTCGAACACCGATCCGCGGAAGACGTGCTTCTCATCCAGCGCCACGCCCTGCACGATGTTGCCGAACGCGACGCCCCACAGCAGCGCGGGGACAGCGGATCCGATCACGATCATGGTGTCGAAGCGACGCTTCCAGCGCACATCATCGCGCTGGTGCCGGTACTCGAACGACACCCCGCGCAGGATGAGCGCCAGCAGGATCAGCAGCAGCGGCAGGTAGAAGCCGCTGAACAGGGACGCGTACCACTCGGGGAACGACGCGAACAGGCAGGCGCCGGCGACGATCACCCAGGTCTCGTTGAGATCCCAGACCGGGCCGATCGTGTTGATCACCTGACGACGCGAGACGTCGTCACCGTCTTTGCCGAGGAAGGGCAGCGACATCCCGACGCCGAAGTCGAAGCCGTCGAGCACGAAGTAGCCCACGAAGAACAGGGCGACGATCCAGAACCAGAGCGTGGCGAGATCCATGTCCGTCTCCTTCCTCAGTACACGACCGACGGGACGGGAGCGTCCTCGTCGTGCTTCTCGGTGGTGTCGGGCCCCTTCTTGGCGGCGCGGACGATGAGTCCGACCTCCACGACCGCGAGCGCGGCGTAGATCGCGGTGAACGAGATGAGCGAGATGAGCACTTCGACGCCGCTCACCCCGGGCGAGACGCCGTTCTTGGTCGTCATCAGGCTGAACACGATCCAGGGCTGCCGGCCCATCTCGGTGAAGACCCAGCCGACGATGTTCGCACCCAGCGACAGCGGGAACGAGTAGATCGCGATCTTCCACATCCACTGCGCGGGCTCGCGCTTGGCGTTCTTGCGGGTGATCCACAGGCCCACCAGCGCGACGAACGCGTGCAGCATGCCGAGCCCGATCATCCAGCGGAACGCCCAGTACGTGATCCACAGCACCGGGTTGAACTCGGTGAGCCCCGTCGCGGCGAACTCGTGCGCGTACTGCGCGTTCAGGTCGTTGATCCCCTCGACGCAGCCGTTCAGGTCGTGCGTCGACAGGAACGCGAGCAGATACGGCACGCGCAGGGACCAGATCTCGCCCGTGCCATCGGGCGTACCGATCGAGAACAGCGAGAACGAGGCATCGGCTCCGCAGCTCGAATTGAACATCGCCTCGGCCGCGGCCATCTTCATCGGCTGGGTGCTCACCATCGCGAGTCCCAGCTGATCGCCGGAGAGGAGCACTCCGGCCGTGGCGACGAGGATCCCCCAGAGTCCGAACTTGAGCGACTTCCGCATGGTGTCGACATGCTGCCCGCGGGACAGGTGCCAGGCGGAGACCGAGATCACGACGCCGGTGGCGAGCATGAACGCGCCGAAGATCGTGTGCGGGAACGCGGCGAGCGCGACCTTATTGGTCAGCAGCGCCCAGAAGTCGGTGAGCTCGGCGCGGTTGGCGGCCTCGTTGAAGGTGTACCCGACCGGGTTCTGCATGAACGCGTTCGCGGCGATGATGAAGTACGCCGAGAGGATCGTGCCGAGAGCTGTGCCCCAGATGGTGGCAAGGTGCACCTTCTTCGGCAGCTTGTCCCAGCCGAAGATCCACAGCCCGATGAAGGTCGCCTCGAGGAAGAACGCGAGCAGTCCCTCGAACGCGAGCGGGGCGCCGAACACGTCACCGACGAAGCGGGAGTAGTCCGACCAGTTCATGCCGAACTGGAACTCCTGGACGATCCCGGTCACCACGCCCATGGCGAAGTTGATGAGGAAGATCTTCGCGAAGAACCGGGTCAGGTGCAGGTACTCGATCCTGCCGGTGCGCACCCACGCGGTCTGGAAGATCGCGGTGACGGTGGCCATGCCGATCGTGAGCGGCACGAACAGGTAGTGGTAGACGGTCGTCAGTCCGAACTGCCAACGGGACAGGACGAGCGGATCAAGCCAATCCATGCGCGGGGCCTCCTGTGTTCGCGGATCCTGCTCTGAGGTCGAATTCTGCCGTGCCTCTCGACCTGTTCCCGGCATTCCCGGCATCAGGGTGGCCGAGCCCGGTGCGATCCAGTTCGACCGTGCACTCCTCCGGCCGCGTCGCCGAGCGCACGCAGCGCGCCGTCAGCGGCCCGCCGGCCTGGGCGAGCACGCCCTGCATGAGGCCGAGGTGCACCTGGCAGAGCACCGGGCGGTGCTCCGGCCGGGCGGCGGCGTGCGGGCACGGGGTGAGTTCGACGGTGAGGCTGTCCTCGTCGATGACGGGTTCGAAGCCGCTCTCCTCGAGGTGCTCGACGAGCGCGTCGAGCTGATACACCGCCTGCTCGCCGAGCATGGAGGGGCCGGTCTGCAGCACGCGGCGCAGCAGGTCACCGCGGCGTGCGGCGTCGTCGGCCTTCTGCTTGGCGACCGGGCTGGAGGCCTCGGGCGTGCCCGTGACCGCGCTGTAGAGCACGCGCGGGCGCCCGCGCGTCGTGCGGTGCTCGGTGGTCGGCACGACGTAGCCGCCCTCGATCAGGCGCTGCAGGTGCTCACGCACGGTGTTGGGGTGCAGCGCGGTGGCCTCGCACAGCTCGCCGATCGTGCGATGCGGACGCGCCTGCGAGGTGCCTGCTTCAAAGAGCAGGTGCAGGATCCGCACGCGCGAATAGCTGGAGATCGGCCCGCAGACGGGCCCGGCGCTGGCCATGGCTCCATACTCGCATCGGCTCCGGCCGGACATGGGGACTTCGGCCGTGAATAATGCCGCGCGCGATAGGAGGTTCGGATCAGGACCATACGAATCCCGGATCCGGCTCCGGCGCTCAGTCCACCGGATCCGGCCCGGGGTCGCCCGAGGTCAGTCAGTGCGGTGGGCGAGGGCGAGCTCGGAGATCGCAGCCACCACCGCGCGCACGTCACCGGGGCTTCCGCCCGCGCGGCCGGCCACGAGGCCGGCGACGAACGCGCTGAACGGGGCGGCCGGGCGGGCGACGCCGTTCGCGACGTCACGGGCGAGGTCGAGGATCAGGGCGATCGGCAGGTCCTCTTCGGCGAGGTTGAACCGCTCGCGCAGCTCGGCCGCCCACTCGTCGAGCGCCTCCGGCGGGAGGGTGCGGTCGTTCGGGGTCATCAGGGCTCCTCTGATCGTGCGGCGGATCCGGCGGCGTCGGCGCGAGCGCGTTCGAGGTCGGCGGGGGTGTCGATGTCGGCCGTGATCCCATCCTCGTCCGCGAGCCACCGGATCGGAAGACCGCCGAGCACGGCGCGGCAGGAGGCGCCATCCACCCCGCCGAACGCGGCGAGCGCGGCACGCACGGCGGCGACGCGGTACCGCCCGGCGAGCCACTGCGGGTGCTCGCCGGCCCGGAACACGACGGCGTCGGTCGGACGCGGGACGTGCGCGCGCTGCCCTTCTGCTCGCTGGTCGCAGATTGCGGCTCTGCGAGGCTCAGAACCGCAATCCGCGACCAGCGAAGCCTCGGTTTCGGCCTCGGTTTCGGCGGGGTCCGTGACCACGGGGTTCTTTTCCGCCAGGCGGGCGACGACGGCCTCGGGGTGCGCGAGATCTCCCGCGAGGAGCAGGAACTCCGCTGCGTCGTCGAGCTCGGGGCGGGACAGTGCCGCGGCGAGCGCCGCGACGGGGCCTCCGAACGGCGGATCCTCGCGCACCCACGTGACGACGGGCACGGCCGCGGCATCCGCCAGCCGGCCGTCGGCGGGCGCGGACCCCACCGCGATGATCGGAGAGATCCCGTGCGCCGCCAGCGGGGCGAGCGTGCGGTCCCACGGCGTGGAACCGCCGAGCTCGAGCAGGTGCTTGGCCGCACCGCCCATGCGCCGGGCGCGACCGCCCACGAGCACGACCGCACCGAGGGGCGTCGAGTCGGAGCCGGGCGCCGACATGGCGCTCAGTCCAGCTCCAGCACGTCGACGAGGTCGCCGATCTCCACCTCCGACACCTCGGCCGGCACCACGGCATAGGCCGTCGCGCCGCCAAGACCGACGGTGAGGTGCGAGCCGGACCCGCCGCGCGCCGCCGGCACGACCGTGCCATCGACGATCACGGCGGGCAGGTACTGGCGCCGCCCCGGCGGAGTGCGCCAGGCAGCGCCCGCCGGGATGCGCCGCACAGGACGGAGGACCTCATCCCGACCCTGCAACCGCAACAGCGCCGGGCGCACGAAGGTCTCGAACGACACCGCGGCGCTGACGGGGTTGCCCGGCAGCCCGAACAGCAGCATGCCCTCGGCGGTCACTCCGAACGCCTGCGGCTTGCCGGGCTGCATCGCCACGGCGACGAACTCCATCGCCTCGCCCATGCTCAGTCGCACGGCCTCGTACGCCCCAGCGCTCACCCCGCCGGAGAAGATGACGACATCTGCGCCGAGCGCTGCGGCCCGGGCGGCCGCCTCGGCGGGCCCGTCGCCCTCGTCGCCGACGACCTCGCGCAGCACGATCTCCGCCCCGGCCTGGGCGGCGAGACCGGCCAGCAGCACTCCATTCGACTCGGGGATCTGCCCGCGCTGCAGCGGCGTCCCAGGCGGCACCAGCTCGGATCCGGTCGACACCACGGCCACGCGCGGACGCGGCGCGACCTGCACCTCGGCGATACCGACCGACGCGAGCGCCGACAGCTGGCGAGGCCCGAGCAGCGTACCGGCGGGCAGCACCATCGCTCCCGCCGCAGCATCGCTCCCGGCTCGCCGCACGTGCGCGCCTTCCGCGCGCGGAGCGCGCTGCACGACGGCGGTCTGCAGCGAGTCCGCGAGCCCGCCGGCGGTGTCCTCGAAGGGCACGATCGTGTCGGCCTCGGTGGGCAGCGCGGATCCGGTCATGATGCGCACGGCGCAGCCCGGGGCGAGAGGCGGATCCTCGGGGCTCCCGGCCGGCAGATCCGCCGTGACCTGCAGCGTGACGGGCATGTCCTCCGAGGCGCCCGCGACATCGGCGAAGCGCACGGCGAAGCCGTCCATCGCGGAGTTGTCGAACACGGGCACCGGGTTCACCGCCGTGGCGTCGACGGCGAGCGTGGACCCGCCCGCCCGGTCGACGGCGACCGTCTCGGCAAGGCGGGGACGCACGGCGGCGAGCACCCGTTCCTGCTGTTCCTCGACCGTGCGGAAGGTGGTGCCGTGGCTCATGCGCGCTCCCTCAAGGCGATCGAGTCGGTGTGTGGTTCGAGGCTACCGGTGCCGCCCCTGGGAGGGCGGCGGCTCGAGACGGCGGGCACTGTCTGCACCCCCGGCTAGCCTTGCTGCATGGCCTCCCGGAAACCCACCGCACCCGCGTACGTCTGCACCGAGTGCGGCTGGACGACCGCGAAGTGGGTGGGCCGGTGCGGCGAATGCCAGCAGTGGGGCACCGTGACCGAGCAGGCCGCGCAGACCGGCATCGTGCGCCGGGTCGAGGCCACGACCCCCGCGGCCGCTCGGCGAGCGCGCCCCATCACCTCGCTCACGTCGCAGGAGTCGCCTCGGCGTTCGAGCGGGGTCGCCGAGTTCGACCGCGTGCTCGGCGGCGGCATCGTGCCCGGGGCGGCGATCCTGCTGAGCGGCGAGCCCGGGGTCGGCAAGTCCACGCTGCTGCTCGAGGTGGCCGCCGCGGCCGCCCGCGCCGGCCGGCGGGTGCTCTACGCGAGCGGCGAGGAGTCCACGGCCCAGGTCCGGCTGCGCGCCGAGCGCACCGGTGCCCTCCACGACGAGCTGTATCTCGCGGCCGAGACGGATCTCGGCACGATCCTCGGCCACATCGACGAGGTGTCCCCCGAGCTCGTGATCGTCGACTCGGTGCAGACCGTCGCCTCCGCCCTGTCCGACGGCGCCGCGGGCCAGCCCGCGCAGGTGCGCGAGGTCGCGTCGGCCCTCATCCGGGTGGCGAAGGAGCGGGATCTCCCGATCGTCATCGTCGGGCACGTCACCAAGGACGGGTCGGTCGCCGGCCCCCGCGTGCTCGAGCACCTCGTCGACGTCGTCTGCCACTTCGAGGGCGACCGGCAGACCTCACTGCGGTTCATCCGGGCGCTGAAGAACCGGTTCGGCCCGACCGACGAGGTCGGCTGCTTCGAGATGACCGGATCCGGGATCGCCGAGGTGCCGGATCCGTCGAGCCTGTTCCTCTCCCGCGGTCGCCCTGAGCCGGGCACGTGCGTCGCGATCGCGCTGGAGGGGCGGCGTGCGATGCCGGTCGAGGTGCAGGCTCTCACCATCCCCACGCAGGCCCCGAATCCCCGACGCGTCGTGAACGGTCTCGATTCGTCACGCGTGGCGATGGTGCTCGCGGTGCTCGAACGCCGGGCCGGCATCAGGACCAGCGACAAGGACGTGTACGTCTCCACGGTCGGCGGAGTGCGCTTCATCGAGCCCGCAGCAGACCTGGCGATCGCGATCGCGGTGGCCGGATCCCTCACGGAGAACGCCGTGCCGCGCACGCTCGCGGCGGTCGGCGAGCTGAGCCTGGCCGGCGAGGTGCGCCCGGTCACCCAGGCGTCCCAGCGTCGCTCGGAGGCGGCCCGGCTCGGTTATGCGCATGTGATCGACGACCGCTCGGCGACGCTGCGCGGGGCGCTCGGCGACGTCAAGGCGCACCGGGCGCCGCGCCGCCTCGACGACGAGATCCCCGCATTCTGACGGCCGTCACCCGTTCTGAGGGGCGGTCACGAGCGTTCTGACGGATCGCCCCCTGTTCTGAGAGCGATCACGCCTCCAGCGCGCGCAGCAGCTCCTCGGGCGGCGCCTGCATGGGGTGGGGGCCTGCGATGTCGAGGAACACGGTGGTGATCACGTCGCGGTGGGTCGCGAGGAACGAGCGCAGCCACACCGGCGAGTAGATGCCGACGCCGGGTGGGAGATTCGCGGGCTTGTTCTTCGCATCGCTGAACAGCAGCAGCGCGACGTCACCCGTGGACGGATCCCGGTAGGTCCACACCTCGCCGCTGTCCCGGGGGTTGTCCCTCGCGCCCGGCCGGATGAGAGGCACGACCGTGTTGCCGTTGCGCAATGCGAGCGCCACTGCGGCCATGTCCTGCTTCTCGAGCGCCTGCGCGAGAGCCTCGGAGCGGAAGTCCGCCGCGGCGGGTGCCTTCTTCTTCGCTTTCTTCACGGCCATCGTTCCAGCTTAGAAGTTCCGGCACAAAGAGGAGGACCTCTTCTCTCATCGCTTGGGGACAGATGAATGAAGAGGCCCTCAAAGTCCTCGACGACGGACGACGATGCGCTGGGGACGCTTGAGATTGTCGAAGCCACTGGGGATGGCAACCGTCAGATCTCGAAGACTTGATCTCTATGGTATCCCAAAGGTTGGACGCGGGCGACATATTCCCACTTTCCGTCCAGGTTCAGTTGAGCAGGAACTGCATCGGGTTCGTGCTCTGGAACCCGCCGATCGACACCGTCAGGCGGTACGCGGCTCCGCCGCCCGGAGCGCGCTGCCGGTCCGTCGCCTCGCAGGTGTCGACGCTGGAGCGCGTGCGATCCCACGTGACCGGGGTGGAGCTGGTGATGGTCGCGCCGGCCTTGATGGTCTGGATCGCGTCACTCGGAGTCTGCTGGCAGTCCGTGGAACGCCACCACGTGTCGTTACCGCTCGTGATGGTGAACGCCTGCGTCGTGGTGCCGACGTTCATCGTGCAGTCCTTGGTGCTGCTGTTGGTCAGCGAGATCGACAGCTTCGGATTCTCGTCGGCGGAGTAGGTGTCGTGGTCGGTCACGGCCGTCACCTGCACCTCGGCGGCGGTGCACGGCACCGGGCCGGCATCGGCGGTGCTGGTCGGGGCGGGCGTCGTCGCGGACGGGTCGGGGCTCGCGTCCGCGCTCGGATCCGGTGACGCGGGCGGGGTGGACGCCGTCGGCGACGGTGTGGACGACCTCGTGGGGACTGGAGCCGGATCCGCGCCCGTGCGGGCCACGAGCGCCCAGACGAGCCCGATCAGCAGCGCGAGCAGCACGATGATGATGCCGAGGACCACGATCCGCCGGCGACGATAGACGGCGGCGGACTGGCGAGGGCTCATGCCTCCAGGTTAGACAAGGTGTTTGAGCATGCGCGTGTTGCCGAGCGTGTTCGGCTTCACATGCGCGAGGTCGAGGAACTCGGCCACACCCTCGTCACCGCTGCGCAGCAGCTGGGTGTAGACGTCGGGATCCACGACCTGCTCGCCGATCGGCTCGAACCCCCGGCGCTGGAAGAACGGCACCTCGAAGGTCAGGCAGAACAGGCGGCTGAGGCCGAGCCCGACCGCGTGCTCCTCGAGGCGCTCCACGATCGCCCGCCCCACGCCGTGGTGCTTCCATCCCTCTTCGACGAGCAGGGTGCGCACCTCACCGAGGTCCTCCCACATCACGTGCAGCGCGCCGCAGCCGATGAGCCGCCCGTCCGCCTCGGCGACCACGAACTCCTGCACCGCGCCATAGAGCACCGCGATGTCCTTGCCGAGCAGGATCCGTCGCTCCACGAGCGGCTCCAGCAGCGCGTAGATGCCCTGGACGTCACCGGCCCGTGCGGGCCGGACGAGATAGTCGCTCATCCCTCCAGCCTACGGCCGCGCCTCCGCCCTGCGGGGGCGACGCGGCCCCATCGCCCGCTCACAGGGAACGGACGACGGGGCCTGAAGCCTGGCCGGCACGTTCAGACGGTGACGATGACGTCATCCGCATCCACTCGCACGGGGACAGGGCGGAGCCCGACGCGGCGATCCGCCGGGTGCTTGCCGGTCAGGATGTCGAACTCGAAGCCGTGCCAGGGGCACACGATGTTCCGGTCCGTGGGGTGGAAACCCGGTCCGCCGCTCTTGAGGCCGTCCTCGCCCCGTACGAGCTGCACGGTGCGCGGCATGATCTTGCCCTGACAGACCGGCCCGCCCTGATGCGGACACACGTTGTACCAGGCGCGCACCTCTCCGGCGTGGAAGTACAGACCCAGCTCGGTCCCGTCGACATCGACGACGATCCGCTCGCGCTCCTGCAGGTCGGCGAGGCTCGCGACCACGACGTCCCGACGCACGACCTGCGCGCTCATTCGGCCCTCCGGTACCAGATGGCCATGTCGAAGAGGTTCACGTCTGCGGCGTCCAGCAACGCCGTGACGAGGACGACGGTCTCGGTCGCGTTGAGCGCGTCCTCGCGGATCGGCCACGCGATCTTGCCGACCCGATCGGTCTTGGCGGAGAAGAGCCGCGCGGCCGCGTAGAGCACGTCGGCGATCTGCTCGTCGGAGACCTCGGCGCCGCGCTCCTCGGCGGCGACGTGCTGCACGAGCTCGCCGAGGCGGGCGATGACCGTCGACAGTTCGGCGGTCTCGGGGGCGGTGGTGGTGCTGGTGTTGTCAGTCATGTCAGGAGATCCCGGGTCGTTCCTGGAGCACGCGCTCCGCGGAGGGCTTCTGTCGGTCGGTGGGGAGGTTGAACACTCGTGCGGCGTTCAGCCCGAGGATGTTGCGCTTGGCCTGTTCGGAGAGGAAGGGCAGGCGCGTGATCGTGGACGGTGCATCCCAGTCCCAGTGCGGCCAGTCGGACGAGTAGAGCAGCTGGGTCTCCGCATTGAACGACTTCATGGTCGCCTCGAGCAGCTCCATGTTGGTCCGCTCCATCGGCTGGGTCGTGTACCACATCTCCTTCATGTACTCGCTCGGCAGGCGCTTGAGACCCGGAGCTTCACTGGGGCGCATGAGCACCTCGTGGTCGAGCCGCTGCATGAGGAACGGGATCCAGGCCAGTCCGCTCTCGACCCACACCATCTTCAGCTTCGGGAACCGCTCCGGCATGGCATTGATGATCCAGTTGGTGACGTGGATCTGGTTGTAATGCGTGAACGAGAGCGCATGCATCGAGAGGAACCGGTTCAGCTGCGAGAACGACGGATCCCCCCAGTGGTAGCCGGAGTGGAAGGCGAGCGGCTTGCCACTGTCCTCGATGAGCTTGTAGAGGCGCGTGTAGACGTCAGAGTGCACAGGATTGTTGCGGGTCGAGCACACCGTGTAGCCGATGATGCCTGGATCGTCCGCATAGGTCTCGACGAGCTCCTCGCACACCTCAGGGGTGTTGTACGGCAGGTAGAGCATGCCCTTGAGACGCGGATTCGGAGGCAGGATCACCTCGGTCAGCCAGCGGTTGAACGCGCGACCGAGCACGACCTCGACCTCGTCCTGCGGGTGCATCCCGAGCATCAGCATCGCACTCGGGAACACCACCTGATAGTCGAGGCCCATGGCGTCCATGCCGCGACGTGCCGCCGTCACGAACGGGTGCCCCTCCGTGCCCTCCACCGGCTCCTTGCGGCCCTGGTGACCGATGCGGCCGCCGACGCTCTGGTGCGACATGCCCGGCTGGATGTTCAGCAGCGCGTTGTTGCCGCCGAATCCGTGGAACTGGCTCAGGCCGAGGTCCCGCCACACATCGTTGTCGATGAGGTCGAGCACCTCGCCCCAGAAGTGGTCCTCGGAGACGTGGGCGTCGATGTCGACGATGAAGTAGTCGTCGTAGTCGTCTCGCGCCTGCTTCGTCGCGTGGGCGAGCACGTCGCGGGTGTCGGAGCGGCCGCCGATCTCGGCGAGCTCGCGGATCCGCGGCGCGTCGGAGCGGGGTGTGGGCAGGTCACTCATGGGCATTCCTCTCGGGCGTCGATCGCTCAGTGCGCGGCGACGATCGCATCGGTCATCGTGGTCAGGTAGTCGTCCTCGGACGGCGCGGCGGATACGCGGTGCGGGATCACGACCGCGCGGGCGGGGTTGATCGCGAAGCCGTACGCGTCGCCGGGGCGGGGCACGGCGTCTGCGGCCATCTCGCCCGTGTCGACCCGTACCCGCAGCGGCAGGCCGTCCGCGCGGACGAGGAGGTTGACGGCGCTGCCGAGGTACGTGCTGCGTTCGACGGCCGCGCGGAACCGTCCGGCGCCGGGCGCGAGGTCGTCGACCGGCATGATCCGGGCGTGCGCCGCGCGGAAGGCGACATCGGCCCGCTCCCCCGGCGCCGCGTCACCGGTCACCGTGCCGGCGATCACGAGCGAGGTGCCGTCGACCTCGACGTCGGCGATCCCGTCGCGCACCGCCAGGATCGTGCCGGGGAGGATGTTCTGGAATCCCATGAAGTCCGCGACGTAGGCCGAGTTCGGCCGGTCGTACAGCTCGCTCGGCGTGCCGTCCTGCACGATCGTGCCCTCGCTCATGACGACGATCCGATCCGAGAGCGTGATCGCCTCCTCCTGGTCGTGCGTGACGTAGACCGACGTCGTCTCGAACTGGTTGTGCAGGGCCCGTACCTGCTGCCCCATCTGATAGCGCAGCTTGGAGTCGAGGTTGGAGAGCGGCTCATCGTAGAAGATGATGCCCGGCCGGGCGGCCAGTGCGCGGGCGAGAGCCACCCGCTGCTGCTGGCCGCCCGACAGGGCGGTGACCGGACGCTTCTCGAAGTCCGCGAGTCCCACCGCGGAGAGCATGTCGGCGACGCGGGTGCGGCGCTCGGCCGCCCCCACCTTCGCGACCTTGAGCGGGTACGCGACGTTCTCCGCCACGCTCATGTGCGGCCAGAGCGCATAGCTCTGGAACACCATGCCCACCTGCCGCTTGTCGGCCGGCACGAACGTGCGCCGGTCGGTGTCCACGACGATGCGATCGCCCATGCTGATCCGACCGCCCGTGGGGCGCTCGAGACCGGCCAGGCACCGCAGAGTCGTCGTCTTGCCGCAGCCCGAGGGGCCGAGCAGGGTGACGAACTCGCCGGATCCGATCGTCAGATCTAATCCGTGCAGGGCGGTCTTGCCGCCGTAGCGCTTGGTCAGTCCGGATACCTGGACCTCAGTCATGCCGATCAGTGCTCTCTCGCTGGGGGACGTCGGGGTCGAAACGGCTACTTCTTGAACTGCGCGTTGATGAAGTCGAAGTAGGGCTGGTTGAAGTTCGGGTCGGGGTTGGAGAACGGCAGGCGTCCGAGCTTGCTCAGCGCCGGAGCGCCCTGCGGGCCGGGAGCGTCCGGCGTCCAGCCGTACGACTTGTTCTTCTCGGCGAGCGCCTTCTGCCCCTCGGGCGAGTACAGCCAGTTGATGTAGAGCTGCGCGGCGTCCGCGTGCGGGGCCTTGTTCACGATGCACATGCCGGTGCGGGACATGAAGTTGCCGCCGTCGTCGAGCGGGAAGACCGCGGCGACCGGGCCGCCCTTGGCCTTCACGTCCTCGTAGAAGCCCTGGTAGACCGCGATGCCGATCGGGAACCGACCGCTGGCCACGTCCGCGGGGACGTTGGGCTCCGACTGGGCGAACTGCACGTCCTGCTTGGCGAGCGCCTCGACGTAGGGCTTGCCCCACTTGTCGGCGCTCTCCGGCACCATGAGCGAGGTGAGGATGTAGCGGATGCCGCCGGGGACGGTCGGGTCGCCGACCGTGATCTTGCCCTTCCACTTGGGGTCGAGCAGGTCCTTCCAGTTCTTCGGGGCCTCGTTCTCCTTCACCATGTCGGTGTTGTAGACGAACACGAAGTAGCGCATCGCGTAGTAGGTGAGGCGGCCGTCGAAGTTCGTCGGGATCTCGAAGCCGTCCGGAGCCGTCTGCACGTCGGCCTTGGTGCACAGATCTGCCTTCGCGGCGACCTGCGGCGACTCCCCGCCGTCGTAGATGTCGGCGATACGGTTGCCGCTCTGCGCCTCGGTCTCGATCTTGGTGATGCTCTGCGCGTCCGGCTGGTCCTGCTGGACGACCTTGATGCCGGGGAAGCGGTCCGTGAACGCCTTGAACAGCGCCTTCTGGGAGGAGACGCTGGGCCCGTAGACCACGATGTCCGTCTTCCCGTCGGCGACGGCCTTGCCGTACAGGTCGTTCATGTGCTTGTTGCCCGCGGCACTGGTGCCGGGGACCTCGATCGGAGTGTCGGGCTTGGCCGCGGCCGTGCCGGAGGAGCACGCAGTCAGGGCGGCGAGCGCGCCGATGGCCAGGGTGGCCGTGGCGAGGCGGAGGGTGGTGCGGGAGAACGTCATCATTCTTCCTCTCGGGTGTGTCAGGGAGTGATCCGGGTGAGGGGGACTGAGGGGGCGCGGCCCGAGCGGCCGGCGCGGGCGCGGAGGACCGCGGCGAGTTTCATGGACCCCGCGGCGAGCGCGAGCACGCCCATGGCCGCGACGAGGATGATCATGAACAGCGCGGCGCCCTGCGACATGTTGCCCTGCAGGAACTGCTGGAACGCGGTCAGCGAGACCGGCTGCAGTCCCGGCGGGGCGAGCAGCATCGGCACCGACAGGTTGCCTGCGATGAAGAGCGCGGAGAGGAACCAGCCCGACAGGAAGCTGGGGACGACGAGTCGGAGCACGATCGTGAGCAGCACGCGCCAGGATCCGGCGCCGGACGTGCGCCCGGCCTCTTCGAGCTCCGGCGAGAGCTGCGCGAGCGCCCCCTCCGCGATCCGGCTGGAGACCGGGATCGTCGCGACGATGAGCACGAGCGTCATGAGGAACGCGGTCCCGTAGAGGCTGCGGAAGGCGGGCACGTAGAGCACTGCGAACATGTACGCGAGCGCCAGGACGATGCCGGGCAGCGCCCACGGGATCCACACCGAGAACGACGTGTAGGAGCGGATGAAGCCGGTCCGGCGCGCTGTGACGTACGTGGTGAGCAGCGCGACCGCGATCGAGCCGAAGCCGCCGATCACGGCGAGCCAGGCGGTGAGGCCCAGACTCGAGCTGAACTCGGGATCTGTGAGCATCTGCACGTAGTTGTCGAACGTGAGCCCTGTGCTCACGACGCCGAAGATCGGCTGCAGGCTGCCCAGGATCATCGCGAACAGCGGCAGGATCAGGTTCAGCAGCAGGAACACGACGATGAGGGCGGACAGCACCCAGCGCACCGGGCCGAGTTCCTGCGGCTCCCGGCGCGAGGTCTTTCCGGTGAGGGTGGTGAAGCTGCGGCCCCGCAGGATCCAGCGCTGTGCGAGGAACAGCAACAGCACGAGCACGATGAGCACGAGCGACAGCGCGAAGGCCTTCGTGTACTCCGCCGGCGCCTGATCGCGGACGTAGTGGAAGATCTGGGTCGAGAACACGAAGATGTTGGCCTGCCGTCCGATCAGCTGCGGGCTGTCGAAGGACTGGAACACGAGCACCGCGATGAGGATCGCGGCCCCGGTGATCGCGGGCCCGACCGAGGGGATCGTGATGGTGAAGAAGGTCCGCACGGCACCCGCGCCGCTGATGGCGGCCGCCTCGTCGAGCGACTGGTCGCGATTCTTGAAGGCGCCGAGCATGAGCAGGTACGCGAACGGCATGTAGCCGAGCGACATCAGCAGGAACAGGCCACCCCAGCTCTGGATGTTGATGAGCGGCCCGTGCATGCCGAGCATGCGGCCGAACTGGTTCAGCAGGCCGTTCTGCGGGTTGCCCAGCATGATCCACCCGAGCGTGTGGAACAGCGGCGGCACGAACAGGTTGACAGCCATGAGCGGCGTCAGCAGGCGGCGACCGGGGACGTTGGTGTTCGCCGCGATCCACGCGAAGAGCCCTCCGCCGGCGACGGAGATCGTGCCGCACACGACCACGAGCAGCAGCGAGTTGCCCATGGTCTTCCACGTCTCGGGATCCTGGAAGGCCGCGAGCAGCCCGCCGAGCGTGAAGGGCAGGTCGTCGGACGGAAGTCCGTCGCGGAACGCGCCGATCGCGATCATCGAGACCGGGTAGACGAACACGAGCGTCAGGGCGGCGAGGAACACCGTCCACCCGAACCCGCCGGTCAGCGAGCGCCGGATCGATGCTCGCCGGTCGCGTTCGAAGTCGCTTGCCGTCACTGCCCTCTTCTTCCGTTCGCGAGAGCGGATCCGAGACCTCCGGTCACCCGGGATCAGACCGCTCCGTCTGTCGTGTTGTCAGCGTAGGAAGCCGCTGCGCGAGCCTCATCGGGCCCGGCTCCGAAGTCCTTCCCGGGCGATCCGACACGGTGTCGGAACCCGGGCCGCCGGTGGCGCGATCGTGTCCGTCGGCGATCCCCGGCGCGCGATCGCGACGCGCCGGGATCGATCAGGGGGTCAGAGGAGGGCCGCGAGGACGGCGTCGTTCTCCGCGGGGAGGCCGACCGTGACACGCGCACCGCCGGCGTTCGGGAACGGCCGGGCGAGGACGCCCTGCTCCGCGAAGCGCGCCATGAGGGCGCCGGCATCGCCGGGGAGGAAGAGGAAGTTGGACTGGCTAGGGAGCACGGAGACTCCCGCGCCGTCGAGAGCCCGCACGATGCGCGCCCGCTCCGCGACGATGATCGCGATGCGCTCGTCGGCGATCGCGATCCCCTCGGGACGGAAGGCCGCGATGAGCGCGGCCTCGGCGATCCCGTTCAGCGCGAAGCCGACCGAAGTGCGCCGCAGCGCCTCCGCGATCCGCTCCGAGGCCGCCGCGTATCCGGCCCTGATGCCCGCGAGGCCGTGCGACTTCGAGAGCGTGCGCAGGATCACGAGGTTCTCGAACTCATCGAGCAGCGGCAGCGTGGCCTCGACGGGCTCGTCGGTGACGAACTCCCGGTACGCCTCGTCGAGCACGACGATCACGTTCTCCGGCACCTGCCCGAGGAACGCACGCACGCCCTCGACCGGGATCAGGCCGCCGGTGGGGTTGTTGGGGTTGCAGAGGTACACGATGCGCGTCTCGGGACGGATCGCCGCGGCCATCTCGCCCAGGTCCATCGCGCCGTCGTCGGCGAGACCGACCGCCGTGGTCTCGGCCCCGGCGAGCGCCAGAGCGGCCTTGTACGCCTCGAAGGACGGTGCGGGGTAGACGCCGTGCACGCCGGGCTCGCAGACGAGCCGCGCGAGACCGTGCAGCAGAGACCCGGAGCCGTTGTCCACCGCGACCCGGTCGGGAGCGACACCGAGAGCTCCGGCGATCGCGGCGCGGGCCGCGGCGCGGTGATAGTCGGGGTAGCGGTGCAACGTCTCGACCGCCACGGTCATGGCCGCGACGATCGGCGCCGACGGCGTCCAGGGCATCTCGTTCTGCGAGAGCCGGATGGGCGGCGGTGTCGCGCCGGCGGGACGGTTCGGGGTCTGCAGCATCTCATCGACGACGCTTCGGAACTCGAGCGACATGCGTCCTCCTCGGGCGGAAGTCAATTGTTAATAATGAATATGAACATTATTGAAGACGCGCCGCCCTGTCAACCCGCTCCGCCCTCGGAGCCTCAGGAGAGCAGTGTCGCGACCGAGGAATGCCGGTGCCGCTCAGCCGCGGACCGGGCGAGGTCGTGATCGCGCTGAGCGACGGCCGCGGCGAAGTCAAGGTGCGTACGCAGCCGCTCGGGAGTGCTGGGCGCCGTGGCGCCTTCGAGCTGCTCCGCGATGATGTACTCGACGAGGTTCGTGTAGAGGCTGCGCAGCAGTTCGTTCGGCGTGATCAGGGCGATCCGCGCGTGCAGCGCCCAGATCGCCGACGGCCCCGCCTCGGTGCCCCACACGGCCTGGAGCCGCTCGGCCAACGTCGCGATCTCGGCGACATCGTCGTCGCTCGCGTGCTCGATCGCATCGTGCAGCACCAGACCGTCCAGCGCGTCCAGCACGCGGAGGCAGTCGCTCGCGGTCGCCTTGCCCTCGCGCAACTGCAGCAGCTGGTCGCTGAGCTGCATGAACGGCGAGCGCGACGCGACGAAGATGCCGCCGCCGGGGCCGGGCTTCGCGTCCACGATGCCGCGCGAGCGCAGCAGCTGGATCGCCTCGCCGAGGGTCGCGGGCGCCACCCCGAACCGGGTCGCGAGCTCCTGCCGCCTCCCGATGAAGTGCCCGGCCTTCCAGCCGCCGGAGACGATCTCGTCCTCGAGCGACTTCGCCACCTGCACGGCGACGGCGGCGTTGGTGATCTGCGTCATGGCTTCCCCCGGTGATCCCTGCGGTGACCCCGAGCCGGCCACGCGTGAGTACAGAGTATGAGGTGACCCGCCTCGGCGCACCCTCTATTGGATATATTCATCATATCCAATGACCATCGGCGGCCACGGATCGTCGACTCGGGACGAAGGAGCCCCCCATGACGGATCCCGCCGCGCTGCGCGCAGACGCCAGATCCCTCCAGCCCGAGCTGGTGCGCCTGCGCCGCGCGCTGCACGCGCACCCCGAGGCGGGATTCGCGCTTCCCCGCACCCAGCGCGCCGTGCGCGACGCGCTCGACGGTCTCGGCCTGGAGATGCAGACCGGGCCGGAGGAGTTCTCCTCGATCACGGCCGTCGTGCGGGGCGCCCGGCCTGGTCCCGCCGTGCTGCTGCGTGCCGACATGGACGCTCTGCGAGTGCAGGAGCGCACCGGGCTCCCCTACGCGTCAGATGTCGACGGGTTGATGCACGCGTGCGGGCACGACCTGCACACCGCCGGCCTCGTCGGCGCGGCCCGGCTGCTGGCAGCGCGGCGGGAGCGGATGGCCGGCTCGGTCGTGCTCATGTTCGAGCCCGGCGAGGAGGCCGGAGGCGGAGCTCTCCGGATGATCCGCGAAGGCGTGCTCGACGCCGCGGGTCCCCGCGTCGAGGCGGCGTACGGCGTGCACGTCCTGCCCGGGCCTGCCGGGGTGTTCTCGACCCGCGGTGGGACGATCATGGCGGGCGCCTGCGCGCTCGAGATCGTGGTCGAGGGCCGCGGCGGACACGGGTCCCGCCCGCAGCAGGCGATCGATCCGGTGCCGGCCGTCGCGCAGATCGTCCTGGCCCTGCACGCCTTCGCGACCCGCCGCTTCCCGACCTTCGATCCGATCGTCCTCTCGGTCACGAAGCTCGCGGGCAGCGAGATCATCAACGCGATCCCCGACACGGCCTCACTGGGAGCGACGGTCCGCATCCTCTCGGACCGCAGCCGCGAGGTGCTGGAGAGGGAACTGCCGGATCTCGCGCACGGTATCGCGGCTGCGCACGGCTGCCGCGCCAGAATCTCTTTCCGCACCGTCTACCCGGTCACCGTCAACGATGAGACGTGCGCCGAGCGGGCGCTCGGAACGATCGGCGGGCTGCTCGGCACGGAACGCACGGTCCCGGCTGCCGAGCCGTCGATGGCCTCCGAGGACTTCTCCGCGGTCCTGGCCGAGGTTCCGGGAGCATTCCTCTTCCTCGGCGCCACACCGGAGGGCATCGATCCCGACGAGGCGGAGATGAACCACTCCCCCCGTGCGCTTTTCGACGACGGCGTCCTCGCGGATCAGGCCGCAGCGCTCGCCGCGCTCGCGCTCGCGCACGTCGGCCCCCGATGAGCCCCGCCGGATCGCTGCGGAGCGCCACGGACCGCCGGATCGGGGGCCGCGACGGCCGGGCGGGATCGTTCCGCCACCGACCACCGCCGCCCCCGGGCGGATCAGTGCTTCTCGTGGATGAGCGACCAGGGCGAGGGGAACACGTCCACCCGCACCCGCACGATCGCCGGACGCCGGGCCACGATCGCGGCCTCGATCGCGGTGCGGACGCCGTCGGCGTCCTCGACGTCCACGAAGTCGATCCCGAACGCCTGCGCGAGCAGCGCGAAGTCGGGGTTGACGAGGTCGGAGCCGATGAAGCGCCCGCCGTAGGTGTCGCGCTGGATGCGCCACACATTGCCGAACCGTCCGTCCTCGAACAGCACGGTCACCAGCGGGATCCCGTACCGCTTGGCGGTCGCGAACTCCTGCAGCGACCAGCCGATCCCGCCGTCGCCGGTGACGGCGACGACCGGGCGGCCGCCCGAGCCCACCGCGGCGCCGAGCGCTGTCGGCATCGCGTAGCCGAGCGTGCCCTGGTACCCGGGCCACACGTAGGAGTGCGGCGCCTGCACGGGGAAGCCGTAGGTGGAGACGTAGCCGATCTGGGTGAGCTCGTTCACGTACACGCCGTCCTCGGGCAGCGCGGCGCGGATCGCGTCCACGAAGGCCATCTGCGGCGCCACGCGCTCGCGGATCCGCTCCTCGCACTCGGCACGCAGGCGACGCAGCTCGTCGCCCCAGCCCTCGCGCGCCGGGGCCTCGGCGACGAGCGCCTCGAGCACCGCGGTCGCGTCGGCCTGGATCGCGAGGTCGGGCCGTCGCGGGGATCCGAGATCCGCGGCCTCGACATTCACGAGCGCGATCCTCGCGTCGCCGACGTTCAGTTGCTGCCCGAACGGGGTGAGGAAGCGGCTGCCGAACGAGATCACGAGGTCGGCCGTCGCGCGCAGCTCCCAGAGGGCGAACGCAGGGAGGGCATGCGGATCGCGTGCGTCGATCGCCCCGCGGCCGTTCTCGCTCATGACGACCGGGGCGTCCAGCTTCTCGGCGAGGGCTGCGATGAGCGCGAACGCGCGCGTCCCGCGCACGCCGCCCCCGACGTGCAGGACCGGGCGCTCGCTCTCGGCGAGCAGGCGCAGGAGCGCCGCCACGTCCTCGGCGGGCGCGACCGGCGCCTCCACCGCGAACGGGTCGCCGACCTCGACGTCGATCTCGGCGTGCAGCAGATCCGGCCCCAGTTCGAGGGCGACGGGGCGCGGACGTCCGGTGCGCATCTGGCGGAAGCCCTCGTGCACCAGCTCGGGGATCTCCTCGGCCCGGGTGGGCCGCACCGCCCATTTGGTGAGCCCCCCGACCGTCTCGGTCTGGCGCGGGATCTCGTGCAGCGCACCGAGCCCGCCGCCGACGAGACGCGAGGGGATCGTTCCGGCCAGCAGCATCACCTGCGAGGAGCAGGCGTACGCGGTCGCCATGCCCGCTCCGGCGTTGAGCACGCCGGGCCCGGGCACCACCATCGCGACGCCCGGCTTCCCGGATGCCCTGTGGTAGCCGTCCGCCATATACGTCGTGCTCTGCTCGTGCCGCGGGACCAGCAGGCCGATCTCGTCCTGCTTGCGGTACATCCCGTCGGTGAGCCCGTCCAGCTGCACGCCGGGGATCCCGAAGACCGTCTCGACGCCCTCGCTGAGCAGGGCCAGGGTGAGCGCGTCGCCGCCTGTCATCTTTGCCATCGCATCGCCTCTCAAGAAATGAATATAATGAATATAGATCTATTCGCAGAGTCCTCGCAACGCGACCCCTCCCGGGCCGTCCGGACGGAGGCTCACGACCGCTCCCCCGACGCCGCCGGGAGCGCCGGAGAACCGGGAGGCGGGCGATGACCCTCGAAGCACAGGTACAGGCGTATGCGGACCGACTCGGACGGCCGATCATCGTGTTCGACGCGGAGTTCGCCGTCACCGCGTTCAGCGTGCACGACGGCGATGTCGACCATGCGCGGCTGGCGATCATCCTGGCCCACCGCGGCTCGTCCCGCGCACGGGAGTCGATCAAGGAGTTCCGGGTCGGGCAGGCGGACGGCCCGGTAGTGATCCCGGCGATCGAGGGCGGGCAGACGCGACTCGTCGCACCGATCCGGCACGACGGGCACCTTGTCGGCTACGTGTCGTCGACAGTCCCGGAAGGGTACGAGCCCGTCGCCGATGATGAGGTGCTGCGCACAGGCCGGGAGCAGTTGGGCGTGGTGCTCGCCGCGATGGCGCTCGGCAACAGGCAGGACGAGGACAGGGCGCTGCGACTGCTCTCCGCACTGTTCGGCGGGGCGGCGGAACAGCGGGCACGCGCCGCGGACGAGCTGCTCACGAGCGGCCTGCTCTCCCCCGCCCCGCACTACACCGCAATCTCGCTCGCGGTGGCACCCGGCGCCGTGGCGAGCGCAGCCACCCTGCGCCTCCTGCTGGACCGTGCCGTCGCGAGCATCCCGGTGTTCCCGACCCTCAAGGCGGTGGGAGCGGTGATCGACGGCGAGGCCGTCCTCGCCGTGCCCTACGAGATCGACGCCGATCGCCTCACCGCCCTGCTCGCGCAGCCCGCTTTCTCCGCACTGCGTGCCGGAATCGGGGGCGCGCACGCCCCGCTCGCCTCGGCCGTGCGGTCGCTCCGGGAGGCGCGCATCGCCCAGCGCGCCGCGGTCGTCG
This sequence comes from Microbacterium sp. 01T413_2, assembly GCF_056398985.1. Taxonomy (NCBI): domain Bacteria; kingdom Bacillati; phylum Actinomycetota; class Actinomycetes; order Micrococcales; family Microbacteriaceae; genus Microbacterium; species Microbacterium sp. 01T413_2. Next base: position 38,709 of record NZ_JBFTQL010000016.1, on the reverse strand, counting down.
ACGAAGCACGAGGCAGCGTCGCGCACTGGGCCGACCTGGGCCTCGACCGTGTGCTCCTGCAGCTGCCGCTCGCCGAGCTCGCACTCACCGATCTCCCCGAAGCGGTGCAGCGTCTGCTCGATGCGCAGTCCGGGCCCGACCTCGCACACACTCTCGAGGCCTATCTGGACTGCGGCTGCGATGCGCAGCGCACCGCGCAGGAGCTCCACGTGCACCGGAGCACGCTCTACTACCGGCTCGACCGCATCCGCGCGATCGCCGACGTCGACCTCGCCGACGGAGGCGTGCGCCGCGAGCTGCACACCGCACTTCGCGTCGCGACGCTCGCCGGCCTGCGCTGACGCGCAGACAGCGATCGGACAATTGACTATATTGATTAGAGTTTATTGCGGCCGTCCTCCGACCGCCGCGACCCCGCCGCACGCAAGGGAGCTGCCATGAACGCACTGCTGACCTCGGTCTCCGACCCCGACGGCCGCCCGATCCTCGACGCCGCGACCCGCGCGGAGGTCGGACGCGCCCCGGTCCGCACCGTCGCGGATCTGGAGCGGGCGATCGACGCCGCCCGGACCGCCCAGCCCGGCTGGGCCGCTCTCGGCCACGCCGAGCGCTCCCGACTGCTGCACCTCGTCGCCGACGAGCTCGACGCGCACGCCGACGAGCTCGGCGAGATCGTCACCGCCGAGCAGGGCAAGATCGACGGCGCCGGAGAGGTGCACGGCGCCGCGCACTGGCTGCGTGCCGCCGCCGATACGGTCCTGGAGCCGCAGGTGCTGCGCGAGGAGGGCGCCTCCCGCACCGAGCTGCATTACGTCCCGCTCGGCGTCGTCGCCTCGATCGGCCCGTGGAACTTCCCCGTCATGATCTCGGTCTGGCACATCGCGCCGGCGCTGCGCATGGGCAACACAGTCGTCATGAAGCCGTCGGAGAACACCCCGCTGAGCGTCCTCGCGCTCGCGGAGATCTTCCGGCGCCACCTGCCGTCCGACGTCGTGACCGCCGTCTCCGGCGACCGCGAGGTGGGGGCGGCGCTGGCCGCGCACCCCGACGTCGCGAAGATCGTCTTCACCGGATCCACCCCGACCGGCCGGCGGATCGTGGAGAGCTCGGCGCACAACCTCGCCCGACTCACGCTCGAGCTCGGCGGCAACGACGCCGGGATCGTACTGCCCGGCACGGACGTCGCCGCGGTCGCCGATCGCCTGTTCTGGGGCGCCTTCATGAACACCGGGCAGGTGTGCGCCGCCCTCAAGCGCCTCTACGTGCACGACTCCGTCTACGACGAGGTGGTCGCCGCGCTCGCCGAGCGCGCCGAGGCCGCGCCGATGGGCTCGGGGCACGACAAGAGCAACCGGCTCGGCCCGGTGCAGAACCCCGCCCAGTTCGACATCGTCTCGCGCCTCGTCGACGACGCCCGCGAGCGCGGGGGCAGGATCGTCACGGGCGGGGAGCCGGCCGCGGATCTCGGCCCGCTCTTCTACCGCGCCACGATCGTCGCCGACGTCGAGGACGGCGCGGCGATCGTCGACGAGGAGCAGTTCGGCCCCGTGCTGCCCGTCGTGCGCTACACCGAGGTCGACGACGCGGTGCGCCGCGCGAACGGTACGGAGCAGGGCCTCGGCGCCTCGGTATGGGGTCCGGACGCCGATGCGGCCGCCGAGGTCGCCCAGCGCCTCGACGCCGGCACGGTGTGGATCAACCAGCACGGCGGCGTAGATCCGTCGATCCCCTTCGGCGGCACCAAGGCCTCGGGCTACGGGCTGGAGTTCGGCGTCGAGGGACTGCAGGCGATGGCGGCGACGAAGGTCATCCGCCGCTGAGCGGCGGCCCGTAGCCCGTCGTCGGATCCACCCCCTCCCGTCGTCGGATCGCTCCCGTCGCCAGAACGGATCCGCTCCCGTCGCAAAGAATGCCGTTCTGAGCGTTGCACAGTGGCATCTTTGCGACGGGAGCACCCGGGGACCGGGTCAGACAGCCCCGCGGAGCAGCTCCCAGAGCGCGGCGGCCTCCGGAGCGGTCGGCGCGGCGCCGCGCCAGACCACGGTCTGGTCCTGTCGGACGAGGGTGATCGGGAGCTCGTACTCCTCCGGAAGGTGCGCCGCCGCGGCCTCGACCGTCGTGAACGGGATTCCGCGGAGCTCGGCCGATGCAGCGAGCACGGCCGTCGGCGTGCCCGGCGCGCACACCGCCGTGTAGCCCGCGGAGAGCAGGTCGTAGAGCGAGGTCCCGTCCGCGACCCGGAAGTGCGGGGCACGGCAGCCGGGGACCGTCGAGGCCGTGTAGGAGCCCATCGTGTATTCGGGCGCCGTCCCGTCGTCGTACCGGATGATCGGCGAGGCGTCGTAGCTGTAGCCGTAGTTGAGTCCCGCCGCCGCGAACTGGGGCTCGTTGAGGTCGTGGACGGCGGCGCCGAACGCTCGGCGCGCCTCGTCCCCCTCCGGCCCGTCGTCCTCGAGCGCCGCGGGCAGTCCGGGCTTGGCCAGCTTCTGCTGGTGGCTCATCGCGAAGTGCGAGACCTGCTCCGTGATCGGACGTCGCTCGGCCTGGTACGCATCCAGGATCCGCTCGTCCGCCCAGCCCGCGATTCGCGCGCCCAGCAGCCAGGTGAGGTTCAGCACGTCGGCGATGCCCGCGTTCATGCCGAATCCGGCGAACGGCACCCAGAGGTGGCAGGCGTCGCCGGCGATGAAGACCCGGCCGTCGCGGAAGCGGTCGGCGAGCAGGCGCCGCGCGACCCAGTCCTCCTTCGAGACGACCTCGTAGGAGAAGTCCTCGTCGACGCCGAGGATCGCGCGGATCGCCGCATCGCGGTCGACGGATCCCGGATCCTCCGCCTCCTGGGGCGAGAGGTAGGTGTGCACGAGGAACGTCCCGGTGCCGTCGATCGCGTAGACGTGTCCGACCCGGCGCGGGTTGAACGTGTAGTAGCCCCAGGCGCGGGGCTCGTCGGCCGACATGAGGCCGTACAGGTGCGGGGCGCGGATGCACGTCGACTGCACGTGCTGCAGCACCGGATCGCCGCTGAGCTTCGCCCCGATCTGCTTGCGCACGGCCGAGCGGCCGCCGTCGGCGCCGATGAGGTAGCGAGCGCGCAGCGTGCGCTCGTTCTCGCCGTCGAGGTCGCTGATCGTCGCGGTGACGCCGTCGTCGTCCTGTGCGAAGGAGTGGAACCGGGTGCGGTTGAGCAGCGTCACCCCGGGCGCCTCCGCCGCATGCCGGGCGAGGATCGGCTCCAGGAACGTCTGGTTGATGCGGTGCGGCGGCTCGGGCGTCGCCCAGGTCGTGTCGGGCCCGTCCGTCGCGGTGTACCGCTCGCCGCTCGCCGGGATCGGGATGCGGGACAGCTCGCGCCCCGTGAGCGAGGTGCGGAACGCCACATCCTGCGGATAGTCGGCGGGCAGCCCCGCCGCGCGCACCTCGGCCGCGATCCCGAGCCGACGCAGGCTCTCCATGGTGCGGGACGCGACGTGGTTGCACTTCACGTTCGGCGGCTCGAGGAAGTCGCGCGTCTCGACCACGATCACCGAGACCCCGCGGGAGGACAGATCGAGCGCGGCGAGCAGGCCGACGGGGCCCGCTCCGATGATGAGGACGTCGGCGTCCGGCGTGCCGGTCATCGTGCTCCGTTCGGGTCGGCCGCCGGACGGATCGGATCCCCGAGGCGGCGGAAGTCGTAGAGGTCGAGGGTGAGCTCCCCCGCGCGCAGGCGCGCCATGTACGCGTCCTCCTTCGCGGCACGGGCGCGCGCCGCGTCCCGGATGCGGTCGACGTCCCCGGAGGGCAGGATCGCGACGCCGTCGCGGTCCGCGACCACCAGGTCGCCCGCGTTCACGACGCGGCCGCGCAGCGTGATCGGGATCCCGATCGTGCCGGGCCAGTGCTTGATCGTGCCGCGGATCGAGATCGAGGTGCTGAACGCCGCGAAGCCGAGTTCGCGCAGCTGCGCGGTGTCGCGCACGCCGCCGTCGATCACGAGGCCCGCGATGCCGCGCGCCTGCGCCGCCACCGCCATCACCTCGCCCCAGTAGCCGAAGGGCGCTCCCCCGCCGTCGACGACGAGCACGTCGCCGGGGCCCGCCGCCTCGAGGCCGTGGTGCAGGGCGAGGTTGTCCCCCGCCTGCGCCGACACCGGCACCGCGCGTCCGACGATCTCCGCGCCGTCCCAGGCGGGGCGGAGCGCCGCGTCGAGGAAGCAGTCCTGCCCGGAGGCCTCGTACAGCGTCGCGCTCCCGAGGCGCAGCAGCTCCGCAGCGTCGACCGTATTCGCGCCGCTCACGCCTCGGCCCGCTGCAGGTCGTGGTAGCCGTAGCGCGCGCGGGCCTCGGCGATCGAGGCGCCGCCGAGCGCCGCGACGAGGATCGACTCCTCGCGGGCGTGGATCGTCTCCGCGACCTCGAGCACCTCGGCCTCGCAGTCCTGCGGGATGGCGACGACCCCGTCGGAGTCGCCGAGCAGGATGTCGCCTGGACGGACCGTGACCCCGCCGATCGTGACCGGCCCCTGCTCCTCGGCGACTTCGACCCTGTCCTTGCCGGTGCGCATGAAGCGCCCGCGACTGTAGATGGGATAGCCGATCGACAGGGCGCGATGCGTGTCGCGGCAGACGCCCTCGATCACGGTGCCGGCGATCCCCCTGTGATGCGCGACGGCGGTGAGGATGTCCCCCCACACCGTGCAGTCGACGCGGGCGTCGTTGTCGAGCACGACCACCTGCCCCGGCTCGACCTGGTCGATGAAGTCGCCGACCGTGCCGGCCGGCACCTGGGCGCTGACGTAGCGGACGGTGAAGGCGCGGCCGACCATGCTCTGGCCGTCGGCCAGCGGCGCGAGGCCGAGCAGGCTTCCGGGGCGACGCAGCTTGTCGAGCGCGTCCGAGACGGTCGCGGTGCCGAGCGCCCGGAAGCGCCCGATGAGGGGATCCGTCATGAGTTCTGCTCCTCTGCGGTGACGGTGGGGAACTGGGAGTCGTGCATGACCTCGCTCACGTCCCGGCCCGCGCGCACGGCCTCCGCCATCCGCTCCTCCCGGTCGGCGATGCGGCGGGCGAGGCCCACCACCCGCTCGGCCTGGTCGGCGGCGACGAAGACGACGCCGTTGACGTCCGCGATCACGTAGTCGTAGGAGGCGACCGGGACGCCCGCGACCTGGATCCGCTCGTCCGCCGCCTGCTGCACGATCCGGCCGCGCGCGCTCACCGGCACGGCGGCGCGGGCGAACAGGGGCAGGCCGAGCGCGGCGCTCTCCTGCACGTCGCGGCACGCGCCGTCGACGATCACGCCGGCCACACCGCGGCGCACCGCGGCCTCGGCGAGCAGGCCGCCCCAGCACGACACGTCGATGCGGCCGTGGTTGTCGATCACGACGACGTCGTCGGGCTCGGCGACGGCGACGAGCGGCGTCGCGATGTGCGTCGCCGGTCCGGCCGCGCCCTTGGGCGCCGCCGTGACCGTGCGCACCCGGCCCGCGGTCACACCGGCCGACGGCCACCGCGGCGCGAGGGCCGTGACGGCGCCGGAGAGGCCGAGCGTGTCCAGCGCGTCCGACACCGCGCAGCTGTCCAGCTCGCGCAGCGCCGCGACGATCGGATCCGTCATCGGGCGGTCCGCTCCCAGGTGAGGAAGCCCATCGCGTTGCCAGTGCCGGCCTCGGTGCGGTAGCACGGCTCGTAGTCGACATTCGTGACACTGAGGCCGACCTCGTCGGCGATGCCCGCGACCGCGATCCAGTTGCGCAGCTCGGAGGCCCCCGACATCATCTCGCCCGCGGGGACCGAGGAGAGGTATGCGGCGTCGTGGTCCTTCATCGCCTGGATGAACTCGGAGTCGAGCTTCTCGTCGATGACGAAGTGACTGAGGCCGCCGGACGCGACGACGCCGACCTTCAGATCGCCGGGGAACGACTGGATCGCCCGGCCGACGGCGCGTCCGAAGTCGTAGCAGCGCTTGGCGCTCGGCGGATTCGGCTCCCAGAACGTGTTGATGAAGATCGGCACCATCGGGATCGTCGACTCCTGGCCGAGGAAGCGCTGGTAGATGAAGCCGAAGCCGTGCGGGATCGTGTGGTTCTCGTAGCGTCCGGCCGGGATGATCTCCGTCGCGCCGGTGTCGAAGTCATCCGCCTGGGTCGACTGGATGATGTGCTTGCCGAGCGCGCGGTGCGTGGGGCGCATGACCGTGCGGTCGGGCACATCCCCCATCGCGGCCTCGGCGAGGCCGGGAGCCATCTCGTCCAGCTGCGCCTGCGTGTACGGCACGTGGGCGACCTCGTCGCCCCAGAACACCGAGAACGGTGCGAGCCACTCGTCGCCGTAGGTCTCCTTGTGGTCGCTCGAGATGATGACGAGCACGTCCACGTCCTGGTCCGCGATGAAGCGCGAGAGCGAGTCCATCGACGCCTGGCAGCTGTCCCAGCGGCGCTGCATGACGTCGTGGGTGATCTCGGCGGAGAAGTCCTCGCGGAGGGCCTTGAGCTCCTCGAACGAGTACGTGCCCCCGCGGAACTTCAGGCCCTTGCTGCGACGGTCGGCGACGCCGCGCGTCTCCCAGGCCTCGGGCGGCGCGGCCTTGAGCTGCGGGCCGTGCGAGGTGCCGAATCCGGCGACGATCTCGGTCATGGTGGATCCTTTCTCGGAGTGCGGGCGCGGCCGTCAGAGACGGAAGAGGGCGCGCGCGTTGTTCTCGAGCACGTCGGCGCGACGGTCGTCGTCGAGCCACTCGATGTCGTCGATGAGCAGGTGGATGTCGTCGAACCAGCGCCCGGTCGCCGGGTCGATCTGCGACCCGGTGCCCGGCTTCTCGGATCCGAAGAGCACGCGGTCGGCCCCGACGGCCTTGAGCAGCAGCTCGAGACTCTCCTGGGTGTAGAGGCAGGAGTCGAAGTGGAAGTTGCGCAGCTTGTCGAGGTAGGAGACGCCGGTGCGCACGACCGAGGGCAGGAACCGGCCCATCTGGTACGGGATCGCCCCGCCGCCGTGCGCGACGACGACCTTCAGATCCGGGAAATCGGCGAAGACGTTCGCCTGGATCATGCTCCAGACCGAGACCGTCTCCTCCTGGATGAAGTGCAGGCTGTACGGCTCACGGGAGGGGAACTTGCACCCCGCCGAGTGCAGCAGCATCGGCACGTCGAGCTCGCAGAGCGCCTCGTAGAGCGGGTACCAGTAGCGCTCGCCCATCGCGGGCGGCACTTCGGTGCCCTCAAAGGGGTCGGAGTTGACCATCGCCCCGACGAAGCCGAGCTCGGTGACGGCGCGGCGCAGCTCGGGCAGCCACTGCTCGACACTCAGGTACGGGCTCTGCGGGATCCCGGCGACGCCCCGGAAGCGGCCGGGGAAGAGCTCGGTCGCGCGGTGGATGAGGTTGTTGGTCTCGGCCGTGAACCACTCGACGATCTTCGTCGGGCGCTCGGAGTGCATCGCGTGGAACGGGCGCGGGGAGAGCAGCTGCAGATCGATCCCCGCGCCGTCGATGTGGTCGAGGTGCGAGATGTTCCCGAAGCTCGGATGCGGTGCGTTGTACGAGGCGATGAGGGCGTCGTCGCTGATGATCGGAGGCTTGCCGCCGTGCGAGCCGCGCGCGGCGAGCAGCGAGGCCTTCCACGCGTAGTACGCATCCGGGGCGGACATGTGGCCGTGGACATCGATGATCACGGGGGCTCCTTCTGAGTCTTCTGCGGTCCGGAGGGCCGGGGCTTCGTCGCTGTCTCGACGCTATGAGAGGCCGCATCAGGGCGGATCGGCCGGCTGCGGGAAACTCCCCCGGACGGATCCGACACGGTGTCCGAATCGGATCCGTCCCGGGCGCCGCGGTTCGGGCGCCGCGGCTCGGAGGTCACTGCACGAGCACGCTCGCGGCGGCGCGGATGCGCTTCAGGAACGGCTCGGCCGGGTCCTCGACGGGGACGTCGCCGCCGCGCAGGATCACCGCGAGCGCGTCGTCGAGCACCATCGACGGATCCTCAGGCATGCACACCGACCGCCACGCGACCTTGCGGTCGGGGCGCACGAGCAGCGCCCCCTCGTCGCCGATCTCGCGCGCACCGTTCCACGCGCCGTCGGCGTCGTCGATCGCGACGACGGTGACCGGCAGGGCGCCGCCGATGAGGTCGATCGCCTCCTGCCACCGGCCCGCGGCGGATTCGGAGGTGAGCAGGGTCAGTCCCACACGCTCGACGAGGTCGTGCGAGGACACCGCGGCGGCGCCCTCCGCGGTGCGGCTCGCCAGCCAGACGTGGGGCAGGTGATGGCCCGGACGCGACGTCGCCTGGAAGTCGGTGGGGTCGGCGGGGTCGCCCGGCACCGGAGTGCCGTCCGGCACCAGAGCGCCCGCCGCGTAGTGGAACCCGGCCTCGACGCCGAGCTGGCTGTAATCGTGCGCGTTGTGCGCGACCTCGGCTTCGACGCGGGCGCGCATCGCCTCCCCCTCGGGGGTCTCGCTCACGAACACCTCGAGGTTGCGGAACCCCTCCGCCTCGTCCTCGCTGAAGCCGAGTGCCGCGGCGATCGGGGGATGCCGGTTCGCGTTCTCGAGCGAGTGCGCGGTGTACCAGGCCACGATCGGCCGACGCTCGGCCTGATAGCTGTCCAGCAGCGCATCGGGGGCCTGGCCGTCCAGCACCGCGGCGAGCTTCCAGCACAGGTTCTGCGCGTCCTGGATCCCGCTGTTCAGGCCCAGGCCGCCCGTCGGCGGGTGCTTGTGGGCCGCGTCGCCCGCGAGGAACACGCGACCGGTGCGGAACCGCTTCGCGACCAGTCCGTTGTACGTCCACCGGGTCATCGAGTGCATTGTGATGGCGTGGTCCTCGGCGAGGCCGAGCATGCGCCGGATGGAGTCGAAGAGCACCTGCTCGTCGCTCGGATCCCCCTCGACCATCCAGCCCGCGACCGAGACCAGCCACTCCTCGGAGTCGCGGTCGTAGTGCGTGGGGCCGAGCGCCTGGATCGTACCGCGCCGGCGCGCGCCGCCCGCCGGGTGCAGGAAATGACCGAGCAGCGCATCCGGCTCCGACCAGGCGGAGAGGTCGAGGCTGACGTGGTAGTTCACGACCTCGCGCATGTCCCGCGGCCCTTCCAGTTCGACGCCGAGCAGAGCCGCGCTGTCGCGTCCGCCGTCGGCGCCGATCACGTAGCGGGCGCGCACCTCGCGGACCTCGCCCGAGACCACGTCGCGGATCTCGACGGTCGCGGACTCCGCGTCCTGCCGGATGCCGACGACCTCCTGCCTCGCTCGGATCCGGCCGGGTGCTGCGGCGACCGCGTGCCGGTGGATGAGGGGATCCAGCCGCAGCTGCGGCATGTTCGCGAACGCCCGCGGGCTCGAGGCACGGTAGCGCTCGGCGTCGGGTCCGCCTCCCCATGCCGGGACCTCGCCGATCTTGAGTCCGTCGAAGCGTCCGGGTCCGGTCGCGGTCGTGTACCAGACCGCCTTGCGCCAGCGGTCGTGTGTGGGCGTTGCGGCGTAGATGTCGTCGGCGACGCCCATGTCGTGGAACGCCTCCATGGTGCGCGGGTTGAGCAGGTGCGCGCGGGGGAAGCGGAACACGAAGTCGCGCCGCTCGACGAGCAGCACGTCGACGCCGCGCTGGGCGAGCAGGATCGCACAGCTCAGGCCGACCGGCCCGCCGCCCATGATGACGACCTCGACGGCCTCGGGCCACTCGTCCTCGCCGCGCGGCGGCAGGGGGGCGCGGGGGCTCTTCACGGATGCGGTCACGGATTCCTCCTCGAATGCGGAATCCCAGGCTAGGGATGGGCCGGAACGCGACGATACGTGCCGAGAACGCGAAAGTCGGCCGCTGATTCCGACACGATGTCGCAACCCGTCACCACCCCCGGACACGACGAAGGAGGACGTGCCGTCCCCCTCGGAGCAGCACGCCCTCTTCCGCCCGCGGGCCGGTTCTCAGCCCGAGATCGTAGGGACGGTCACCCACTGCCAGTAGGTGAACTCGTCCAGGTTCCAGTGACCGCCGTGTCGGCCGCCGTTGCCTGATGCGCCGATCCCGCCCATCGGGATGTGCGCGGCGTCGTAGATCGTCTGCCCGTTGACGGCCACCATGCCGGCCCGCAGCCGCGCCGCGAAGCCGAGCGCGCGGGCGACATCGCGCGTGTGGATCGCCGCCGTGAGGCCGTAGTCGCTCGCATTGGCCAGCGCGAGGGCCTCCTCCTCGGTGCGGAACCGGGTGACGGGCGCGACGGGGCCGAAGATCTCCGACCGGAAGGCCGCATTGTCCTGGTCCACCCCGTCCAGCACGGTCGGCGCGTAGAACAGACCGTCGTGGGCGCCGCCGTGGACGACACGGGCGCCGTCGGCGATCGCCGCCTGGACGATCCCGTGCACCCGCTCGGTCTGCGCGGCGGTGATGAGGGGGCCGAGCGTCGTACCGGGTGCGAGCGGGTCGCCGGGCACCAGGGCCGCCGCGGCCGCCCGCAGGCGCTCCACGTACTCGTCGGCGATGCTCTCATGCACGAGGTGGCGTCCGGTCGCCATGCAGATCTGTCCCTGGTGCCGGAAGGAGCCGGCGACGCCGGCGGCGACCGCCTGATCCAGATCCGCGTCGGCCATCACGAGGAACGCGTTGTTGCCGCCGAGCTCGAGCACCACACGCTTGAGCAGACCCCCGGCGACCTCGCCGACCCTGCGGCCCGCGGCGGAGGAGCCGGTGAAGGAGATCACGTTCGTGTGCGGGGAGCGCACCACGGCCTCCCCCGTCTCGGGCCCGCCGGGGAGTACGTGCAGCACGCCGTCCGGAAGTCCGGCTCGGCGGAACACCTCAGCGATCGCCGCGCCTCCGGAGAACGCCGTCTTGACGTCGGGCTTGAGCAGCACGGCGTTGCCGAGCGCGATCGCCGGCGCGACCGAGCGGATCGCGAGCATGAGCGGAGCGTTCCAGGGCGAGATCACGCCGACGACGCCGACGGGGATCCGCCGCGCCATCCCGATCGTCCCGGGGTCCTCCACCGGCAGCAGGTCGCCCTGCGACATCGTCACCAGCCCCGCTGCAGCGACGAGCTCGTCGATGGCTTTGTCGACCTCATGCCGCGCCTTGCCCGGGAGCGAGCCGCTCTCGCGGATCAGGACATGCTCGACGTCCGTGCGGATCTCGCGCAACGCGGCGGCCGCCCCCATGAGCACCTCGGCTCTGGTGCGGTACGAGGTGCGGCCCCATGTGCTCTGCGCCGCGACGGCGCTCACACCCGCGCGTTCGACGTCGGAGGCGTCTGCGAGTCCGGCCTGCGCCACGACGCCGCCGTCCCCGGGCGACACGATCGGCTGAACGCCGCCCGCCCCCTGACGCCACCCGTCCGAGAAGATCAGCCCGTCGATGTCCTCGATCTCCCATTGCGCCATCGCCGTCTCCGTCCTCCTCGTCGAGTGCTGCCAGGGCGATGCTATTCGACGCCTGCAACTGTCCTCCCCGTCGCGGCGGCGCAAGGCGGGGCGCTCGGCTCAGACACCGTGTCGTGGGGCGCCAGGTCGATGCGCGAGCCCGACGGCCTGCGCGAAGCCACGGGATCTGCTATGCTGATGGATTGCGCGCCTGGCCCGCCGACGTCTCTTCGGCGCCGCGCCATCCGGTCCTGAGATCAATCCTCGAGATGAATCTGGGGCCACCCGTCCGAACGGTCCCTGAGTCTCAGGGTCGCGAATCGCACCGATGCGTTCTCGCGCGTCCGGACAGGATCCGACTTTCCCGGTGGCCGCGCGCCACCGGACAGCACGAAGAAGCATCACCATGAACATCACCTGGAAACAGGCGGACCACGACGTGTACGTGGCGACCACCGACGGCGAGTACGCCGGATTCGTGGCCGTCGACGGCGCCTCGCATGTCCTGCACGACCGCCACAGCCGCCGCCTCGGCAGCTACCCGTCCCTCTCCGCCGCGCGCAGCGCCCTGGAGTCCTTCGGTGCGCCCGCGTCCGCCGCGCCGCACCGCCCGCGCCGTTCCGCCCGGAGCCGCCGCCGTCCTTCTATCGCACGGAGCCGCTGAGCGCGCGAAGCACCCACCTCGAACACGCGAAAGGGGGACGAGCACCGAAGTGCTCGTCCCCCTTCGTCGTGCGGGAACCGGATCCGATCAGGCTGCGCCGGCCGCGATGTCCGGCGTGGTAGGGATCGTGCCGGCGGTGTTCACACCGACCGAGACCTTCTCGCCGCGCGGACCCGTCGTGAAGACGAACTTCCCGTCCTTCGCGTCCACGTGCACGTGGTCGCCGGGGTTGAGCTCGCCGTGCAGGATCTTCTCCGACAGCTGGTCCTCGACCTCGCGCTGCATCGCACGACGAAGCGGGCGGGCGCCGAGCGTCGGATCGAACCCGATCTCGATGAGCTGGTCCTTGGCCGCATCCGTCAGCTCCACCGTCATGTCGCGGTCGAGCAGGCGGTCGCTGAGGCGCTTCGTGAACAGGCCGACGATCTGGCGCAGCTCGTCCTTGTTGAGCTGCGGGAACACGATGACGTCGTCGAGACGGTTCAGGAACTCGGGCTTGAAGTTGCGCTTGAGCTCCTCGTCCACCTTGCCCTTCATCCGCTCGTAGGTCGTCTGCGAGTTGCCCTCGATCTGGAAGCCGACCGGACCACCGGCGATCGCCGACGAACCGAGGTTCGTGGTCATGATGATCACGGTGTTCTTGAAGTCGATGACGCGGCCCTGGCCGTCGGTGAGGCGACCTTCCTCGAGGATCTGCAGCAGCGAGTTGAAGATGTCCGGGTGGGCCTTCTCGATCTCGTCGAACAGCACCACGGAGAACGGCTTGCGGCGCACCTTCTCGGTGAGCTGGCCGCCCTCCTCGAAGCCGACGAACCCGGGAGGGGCACCGAACAGCCGCGAGACGGTGTGCTTCTCGCCGAACTCGCTCATGTCGAGCGAGATCAGCGCACCCTCGTCGTCGAACAGGAACTCGGCGAGCGCCTTGGCGAGCTCGGTCTTTCCGACGCCCGTGGGGCCGGCGAAGATGAACGAGCCCGAGGGGCGCTTCGGGTCCTTCAGACCCGCACGCTGACGGCGGATCGTCTTGGACAGGGCGGCGATCGCCTCCTCCTGGCCGATGACGCGCTGGTGCAGCGCCTTCTCCATGAAGACGAGGCGGCTGGACTCCTCCTCGGTGAGCTTGAACACCGGGATGCCCGTGGCCTGGGCCAGCACCTCGGCGATCAGGCCTTCGTCGACGACCGCGTTGGTCGCGACGTCGCCGCTCCTCCACTGCTTCTCCAGGCGCAGCCGCTCGGCGAGCAGCTCCTTCTCCTGGTCGCGCAGCGAGGCCGCCTTCTCGAAGTCCTGCTCCTCGGAGGCCAGCTCCTTCTCCTCGCGGACCTTGGCGATCTTGTCGTCGAACTCGCGCAGCTCCGGCGGAGAGGACAGGATCGACAGGCGCAGGCGTGCGCCGGCCTCGTCGATCAGGTCGATGGCCTTGTCCGGCAGGAACCGGTCGGCGACGTAGCGGTCGGCGAGGTTCGCGGCGGCCACGAGTGCGCCGTCGGTGATCTGCACCTTGTGGTGCGCCTCGTAGCGGTCGCGCAGACCCTTGAGGATGTTGATCGTGTGGGGCAGGTTCGGCTCCTGCACCTGGATCGGCTGGAACCGGCGCTCGAGCGCCGCATCCTTCTCGAAGTGCTTGCGGTACTCGTCGAGCGTCGTGGCGCCGATCGTCTGCAGCTCACCGCGGGCGAGCAGCGGCTTGAGGATGCTCGCCGCGTCGATCGCGCCCTCGGCGGCGCCCGCACCCACGAGGGTGTGGATCTCGTCGATGAAGACGATGATGTCGCCGCGGGTGCGGATCTCCTTGGTGACCTTCTTCAGGCGCTCCTCGAAGTCTCCGCGGTAGCGGGATCCGGCGATGAGGGATCCGAGGTCGAGCGAGTAGAGCTGCTTGTCCTTCAGCGTCTCGGGGACGTCGCCCTTCACGATCGCCTGGGCGAGGCCCTCGACGACGGCGGTCTTGCCGACGCCGGGCTCGCCGATCAGCACGGGGTTGTTCTTGGAGCGGCGGGAGAGGATCTGCATGACCCGCTCGATCTCCTTCTCGCGCCCGATCACGGGGTCGAGCTTGCCGTCGCGCGCGGCCTGGGTGAGGTTGCGACCGAACTGGTCGAGCACCTGCGATCCGCCCTGCGCCTGCTGCTGGCTGCTGTCGTGCGCGGCGCCGGAGACAGCGGCGGGCTCGCGCCCCGGGGATCCGGAGAGCATCTGGATGACCTGCTGGCGCACCTTGTTCAGGTCGGCGCCGAGCTTGACGAGCACCTGAGCGGCGACGCCCTCGCCCTCGCGGATGAGGCCGAGCAGGATGTGCTCGGTGCCGATGTAGTTGTGGCCGAGCTGCAGCGCCTCACGGAGGCTCAGCTCGAGCACCTTCTTCGCGCGCGGCGTGAAGGGGATGTGGCCGGTGGGCTGCTGCTGCCCCTGGCCGATGATGTCCTGCACCTGCTCGCGCACGGACTCGAGGGAGATGCCGAGCGACTCCAGCGCTTTGGCGGCGGCTCCCTCGCCCTCGTGGATGAGGCCGAGGAGGATGTGCTCGGTGCCGATGTAGTTGTGGTTGAGCATCTTCGCCTCTTCCTGGGCGAGGACGACCACACGACGGGCTCGGTCGGTGAATCTCTCGAACATGTCACTCCTTGTTCGTTGCCCAGTGGGGGCTGCCCGGTGAGGGCGATGGCACAGTTCGTGCCGGATACATCGAGAGTAACCACCGGGCGGGGGCCGTATGCCGTTGTTCGCCGTCGGCTAACGCCCGCGACGGACTGTGACGTGCGCGGATCCGGATCCGCGTCCCGTCGTCGAGGCGCCGCGATCCAGACCCTTCGACCTCGAACGGCGGATCCGGCGGGACTCAGGCGCGGACGGCGAGGCGCTCAGTGACCAACGCCGCCACGACGATCGCGAGCACGAGACCGAGGGCTGCGAGTGCGGACAGCCCCGACACGAGGGGGCCCAGTGCGAGCAGCAGCACGGTCGCGGCGATCCGCGGCAGAGACCAGCTCCGCGCAGCTCTGGCGCGCAGCAGCACCGTGGTGAGCAGGAAGACGGCGAGCCCGAGGACGAGCATCCAGGCGGCGAAGCCCCCGATCGCGCGACCCTCCTCGATCGTGGGCATCGAGAGCTCGACGCCGACGGCGACCAACAGGATCGCAGCGACCAGGACGGGGTGCAGGTAGGTGTAGACGTCGACGGCGATCACGTAGCGGTCCTGCTCCGGCCGCTCCGTGACCGACTCCTCGACCAGGTCGGCGAGGCGGACGAAGTACGCCCACCACAGCGCGGTCGCGAGACCCAGGGCGAGCACGGCGCCCGCGATGATCCCGACCCCCACGGGCTCCTCTGCGGCGTCCGCGCCGATCGCGACGACCGACTCGCCGAGCGCGAGGAGCACGATGAGGCCGTGCCGTTCGGCGAAGTGCGACGCCGACTTCACACGCCAGCTGCGTCCCACCCGCGCCGTGACGTACACCACGAGGAAGTCGTAGGCGACGGCCGCCGCCCACCAGCCGAGACGCGCCCCGTCGCCGACCAGGGCGCCGACCACGAGCAGCACGGCCGCCGGCACGAACGCGGTCGACAGGGTGAACGCCACTTGCTTGCGGAGTGCCCGGTCGCTGCCCGCGATCGTCAGGTAGACGACGCCGTGCACCACGCGGATGAGAAGGTAGGCGATCACGAACACCAGCGGTCCGTCGAGCCCGCCGGGCAGGTCGTGGAAGGCCTCCGGGATGGCGAGTCCCACCACGAACACCAGCATCATGGCGGCGATCATCGCGATCCGGACGATGCCCACGTCGGCGCGGGCCTGATTGCCGAGCCATGCGTACGAGGACCACGACCACCACACCAGTGCGAGCAGCACGAGCGCCTGGCCGAGGCTCTCCAGCGGGTGCTTCCCGTGCGTGATCACGCCGACGCCCTGATGCAGGGCGAACACGAAGACGAGGTCGAAGAACAGCTCGAGCACGGTGACGCGGTCGCCGTCGCGGGAGGTCGCGGCGAGGGGGCGGCGCGGTCGCGGATCAAGCGGCATGCGGGCTCCTGTCGGTCGTGGTCCCTCGACAGCGTAGGGCCCACGGGCCACGGGCGGCTCGGGCTCTCGAGATGACCTTTCACCCCCGGGCGAGGATGACGGATCCGGCGTTGACACGTTTATCGACTGTCGTTATGTTAACGAACATCGATAACAACGTTTCTCGATAAGGAGCTGCCATGCACGCGAAGGACACGACGACCGCCCACGGGCGGCCGCGCCTGGCCGAGGGCTTCGTGCTCGGACTCATCGCGACCGGCGCCGTGAGCGTCGCGATCGCCGCCGTCATCGCGATCGTGCTGCGCGCGGTCGATCTGTTCGGCCTCGCTCCGACGGTCCTGCTCCCGCTGCGCGACGGCGAGGCAGTGAAGGCGCTGGGGCAGGCGCCGGCCGTGCTGCAGTCGAGCTACGCGAGCGTGCACGTCACGATCGAGGGGCTCCCCTTCTTCGCGCGCCTTCTCCTGGTGCTCGAGGGGGCCCTTCCCGCTCTCGCGACGGTGGGCGTCTGCGCCGTGGCGTGGTGGCTCGGGGTCTCCCTGATCCGCTCGCGCCCGTTCCGGCGGTCGATGTCGATCGCGATCGGGATCGCCGCGATCCTCGTGATGGCGGCGGGCGTGCTCGGCCAGGCGGCCGGGGCCTTCGGCCGGTCGATCGCAGTCAGTCACTTGGCCGTGGGCGACCCGCACGTGGATAAGGTGCTGTGGCCGTTCCTGCTCGAGCTCGATCTCGCCCCCGTCGGCTGGGGCTTCGCTCTCGCACTCATCGCGACGGCGTTCCAGTTGGGCGCGCGCCTGCAGAAGGATGCGCAGGGCCTTGTATGACCCCTGCGGCGCAGGACGAGGAGGACACCGGGATCCACTGCCGCCTCGACGAGCTGCTCGCCGCGCGCGGCATGACCCTCACTCAGCTGAGCGAGGCGGTCGGCGTGAGTATCGTGAACCTGTCGGTGCTCAAGAACGACCGGGCTCGGGCGATCCGCTACTCGACCTTGCGCGCGGTGTGCGACGCGCTGGAGTGCGAGGTGGGTGAGTTGTTGGTGCTCGCCCCTCGGGGCTGAGGCGGGAGTTTCACGTCAGGAATGCAGGACGTTTCCAACTCTGAAGGAGAATCTCACCGGATCCATCCTTCAAAGTTGCAAAGGTCCTTTGCGCTGAATCGCGTCAGGCCACGGGCGGAGCCGGCGGCGCGGCGGGGGCAGGCGGTGCGGCGGGCTGAGCCGGGGCGGCCGGCTGCGCGGGCACGGCGCCGTTGACCGGCTCGATCACCACGGCGGTGCCGTACGCGCACATCTCGCTGAAGCTGCCGAGCGAGCCGGAGTCGAAGCGCATCGCGATCACGGCGTTGGCGCCGCGCTGCACGGCTTCGCCCCACATCCGGTTCATCACCTCGTAGCGGCTCTCGTACATGAGCTGCGTGAACTCGGGGATCTCGCCGCCGCCGAGGGCGCGGAAGCCGGCGGTGAAGCCCTGGCCGAAGTTCGTGGAGCGCACGGTGAGGCCCATGACCTCTCCGAGCACCTGGGTCACGCGATAGCCGGGAACGTCGTTCGTCGTCACCATGAACATGCGCTCATCGTCGCACGGAGACCGGATCCGGCGCATCCGTCTTCTCCGTTCCGGCTCCCGCCTCTCCCAGAGTCCACACAGGCGCTCCCGGAGTCTGCACAGGTGCCCGACGGAGGATCGAAGTCCCGCCAGACCACAGTCCCGCACGACAACTGCCCCCGACAGGAACGGATCCGGACGATGACGATGAGCCCGCAGCACGCCGCCCGGCGCCGCACGTATCGACGACGCCGGTGGGTCGTGGGGATCATCGCTGTGATCGTGCTCGCTTTGATCGCGGCGGCCGCGTTCGTCGCCATCACCTACGCCGACGCGAACAACGGGATCCACCGTTCGTCGATCGCCGGCATGACCGGGCCGAAGCAGAACACCGGCGAGACGAACATCCTGATCATGGGACTGGACAGCCGGGTGGATGAGAACGGCAAGCCGTTCCCGCAGGCCATCTACGACCAGATCCACGCGGAGGATGCGTCGGTCGGCGGGTACAACACGAACGTGCTGATGCTGATCCACATCCCCGCAAACGGCGGGAAGGCGGTGGGGATCTCGATCCCCCGCGACGACTACGTGGACTTCCCCGACTCCCCCGGCGGTGTGGACAAGGGCAAGATCAAGGAGGCGTACGGCGATGCCATGGAGGCCTCGATGACGGCCCTCACCAGCAAGGGCGTCTCGGAGGCCGACGCGTATCAGCAGTCGCGCACGGCAGCGCGTCAGAGCACGATCAAGACGGTGTCGGCGTTTCTCGGTGATGTGCGCATCGACCACTTCGTCGAGGTGACGATGGCCGCGTTCTACGAGGTGGCGCAGGCCGTGCAGCCGATCACGGTGTGCCTGAACCACGCGACCGCGGACACATTCTCGGGCGCCGACTTCCCCGCCGGAGTGCAGGAGCTGAACGCCGCGCAGTCGATGGCGTTCGTGCGACAGCGCCGTGACACGACCTCGAGCGACTTCGACATGACGGATCTGGATCGCACCCGGCGTCAGCAGGCGTTCATGGTGTCGTTGGCGGTGAAGCTCAAGCAGGCGTCGACGTTCACCGACTTCGGCAAGCTGCAGAAGCTCATCGACGTGGCGAAGAAGGATGTCGCGCTCGACGATCAGCTGGATCTGCTGTCGTTCGCGCAGCAGGCGCAGAGCCTGGCCGGCGGCAACATCTCTTTCGTCACGCTGCCGATCGATCACTTCGACACGGTCGACGGGCAGAGCGTGAACATCGTCGACGTGGACGCGATCCGCGCGCAGGTGCACGACCTGCTGAACCCGCCGACCGCTGGGGCATCCGCGTCACCGACACCGTCGTCGTCTGCGGGATCGACGTCCGGATCCGGTTCCGGTTCGTCGGGCTCGTCCGCCCCGGCGACGCCGAACCCGGTCTACAGGGACTCGTCGTCTCCGCTGCAGTCCGGGAACGTGCCCTGCGTGAACTGAGCCGGTCCGGTCCTGCCGGGACCCACCCCTGGGCCCCACACGCTCGCGCACTCCGGCACGCCCGACGGAGGACCTTTCGCGGGCTCGATCAGGCGGCGGGGCGGAACCGTTTCGGAGGTGGATCCACGTCACCCCACAAGTAGCGAAGCGGCAACCGGCGGCTCAGAGCAGTCGCGTGCCCATCCGCTCCGTGCAGGACGAAGTCGCTCTTCCCGTCACGGGTGATCGACCAGCCCGCGCGGTGCAGTTCCCCGTGATGGAACCGGCACAACAGGATCATCCCTCGGTCGATATCGGTGCGTCCCGTGGTCGCGGGGCCGTTCGTTGACGTGATGCGCCTCGCAGTACGACATGTCCCGACGGCAGCATCGGACCGGCGTCGCAGGGCGGGATGACGCCGCGCGAGCGCTATGTTTCAGATATGAACACGCGGGGGAAGATCGGAGCGCTCGCGCTCGTCATGTCAGCGCTCATCATGAGCGGTTGCGCGAGCCCACCCGCGACGGACCCGAGCGCGACCACCGACGCGATGGCAGCGCCCACGTCCTCGACGCCGACGGCAACGCCCACTCCGCCGCCCGCACCCGGGCCGGTGACCGCCGACTGGACCATCCGTCCGGACGGACTCGGGCCGATCCGCGTCGGGCAGAACTTCGCCACGGAGACCACCCCATTGCTCGCACAACGTCCGGAGCTGCAGGTGTCGGACGGTTGCGTCGGCTCGTCTGCTCAGGGATGGATCAAGAACGTGGCGAACCTGCAAGACCCCGCGCCTGGCACCGGCGTCACCGGCGTCTCGGCGGCCGGGTTCATGCTCGGCGTCCCGCTCGACGGCGACCCGCGCGGACCGGGAACCGTGGTGCTGATCATCCCCGGCACTGCTTTCCGGACAGCGGAGGGCATCGGCGCCGGGTCCACTTTCGACGAGGTGCGCGCTGCCTATCCCGATGTCGCGCCGACAGAGTTCCCCTACGGCGACGTGCTCACCCTGCGCGGCCCCGGTGACGCCCGGATGCACTTCGTCACCGGCACCGCCCGCGATGGCGTGATCGAACATATCGAGATCAGCACGAAAGACCGCGCCTACCCGGAGTACTGCGGCTGAGCATGGGCAGCACTCCCGTCTAGACCTGCGAACTGCTCCGTCAGCCTCCGCCGGCGGCGCAGCTCGAGCCTGACGTCGCGTGCGCCACACCGCGCGTCGTGGCCCCGCTGAGTTCTGCCCGCATCGAGCAGGAATCGAGAAGCGGCCTGCGGCGCCGGATCCGAGACTCGAAGCATGAACATTCAGCGCATCATCATCGAGACCAGCTCCGACGCCGTGCAGGCGGCCGAGGCCTTCTACCGCGACGCCCTGGGACTGCCGGACCACGTCGGCGTCCGCGCCACCTCCGAGCCGAGCGCCGGGTTCCGCGGCTTCGCTCCATCGCTCATCTTCGTTCAGCCGGGCGATGTCGACGCGGCCGTCGAGCGGGCGCTGGCCGCCGGCGCCAAGGTCATCAAGCCGGTCGCCAAGAGCCTGTGGGGCTACGGCGGCTCGTTCCTCGCGCCTGACGGCACCGCGTGGCAGATCGCGAGCGCGAACAAGACCGCCACCGCGCCCGCCACCGGCGAGGTCGAGCGGCTCGTGCTGCTGCTCGGCGTCGACAGCGTCAAGGCCAGCAAGCGCTTCTACCAGGAGCAGGGCCTGACCGTCGCGAAGAGCTTCCCCTCCTACGTCGAGTTCGACTCGGGCGCCGTCAAGCTCGCCCTCTACAAGCGCGGCTCCCTCGCGAAGCAGGTCGGCATCGACCCGAGCGGCAGCGGATCCCACCGGCTCGCGGTCGTCGCGGACGGGACCTTCACCGACCCCGACGGCTACGCGTGGATGGCTGCGGAGAGCATCGTCAGCGCGGGGTGATCACCGGGAGGAGCCTCCGGGGATCCGGCCCCTCGACACGCTCAGAGACCGGATCCCGGTGAGCCCGGGAGGGCGCGGCGTTTCGACAAGCTCAGGGACCGGGGCCGCGAGCCGGCACTTCGACAGGCTCAGCGACCGAACGTGTCATCGTTCGTCACACCCGGGCTTGGAATACCAGCGGACTCATAGCGTTGAAGACATCCGGCGCCACGGCGTCGACGTCCCGGCGCAACTCGCGCCCATCCTCCCGGCGCACCCCAGCGCACCGACTTGGAGTCTCTGATGAGTACAACCACCCCCGCGGCACGGCGCCCCAAGGCGCCGGACACGCGCGGCCCCGTCCGCAAGCTGCTGACCTCGTTCGGCTTCCAGATCATCGCCGCGCTCGTGCTCGGCATCGCGGCGGGCCTCATCGGCCGCCAGCTCGGTGCGACGCACGACACCCACACCGTGCTGTCCGACACGCTCGACAAGATCGGCGGCTCGTACGTCACGCTGCTGCGCGCGGCCGTGGTTCCGCTCATCTTCACCGCGATCGTCGCGAGCATCTCCAACCTGCGCCGTGTGCAGAACGCCGCGCGCCTGGCCGGCCAGACCCTCCTCTGGTTCGCGATCACCGCGTTCATCGCCGTCTCGATCGGCATCGTGCTCGGCATCACCATCCAGCCCGGCGCGCACGCCGGCACCGACCTGGCCAAGGGCGCCCCGCCCACGGTCGGCACCTGGTGGAACTTCCTCCTCGGCCTGATCCCGCAGAACTTCCTCGGTCTCGCGGTGAACACCGCCACCGGCCCGGCGGAGGGCACGTTCGTCTCCGGCGTGAGCTTCAACATCCTGCAGGTCATCGTCGTCGCGGTGGCGGTCGGAATCGCCGCGCTCAAGGCCGGCCGCAGGGCCGAGCCGTTCCTCGCCTTCACCGAGTCGCTGCTCAAGGTCATCCAGCGCGTGCTGTGGTGGATCATCCGCATCGCCCCGCTCGGCACCTTCGGCCTCATCGGATCCGCCGTCATCAACTACGGCTGGGACAAGCTCACCTCACTCGCCTGGTTCACCGGCGCCATCTACATCGGCCTCGCGCTCGTGCTGTTCGTCGTCTACCCGATCCTGGTGAAGACGCACGGCCTTTCGATCAAGCAGTACTTCTCCGGTGTGTGGCCGGCGGTGCAGCTGGCGTTCGTGAGCCGCAGCTCGATCGGCACGCTCCCCCTCACCGAGCGCGTGACCGAGCGCAACCTGGGTGTGCCCCGCGGCTACGCCTCGTTCGCCGTGCCGCTCGGCGCCACCACCAAGATGGACGGCTGCGCCGCGATCTACCCGGCCCTCGCCGCGATCTTCGTCGCCCAGTTCTTCCACATCGACCTGAGCATCACGCAGTACCTGCTGATCGTCATCGTCTCGGTGGTCGGATCCGCGGCGACCGCGGGCACCACCGGCGCCATCGTCATGCTGACGCTCACGCTGTCGACTCTGGGCCTGCCGCTCGAGGGCGTCGGCCTGCTGCTCGCGATCGACCCGATCCTCGACATGGGCCGCACTGCGGTCAACGTGGCCGGCCAGGCCCTGGTCCCGACGATCGTCGCCAAGCGCGAGGGCATCCTCGACCTGGACCTCTACAACGCTCCGCGGGGCGGCCTGCCGTTCGCCGAGGACGTCGATGACGAGGCGCCCGAGTCGGTCGAGTCCGCCGCCGACGAGGCCGCGGTCGGATCCGCGCGCTGACCTCATCGCATACGAGGCCTTCGGAACCTTCGGGATCCGGGGGCCTCGTCGCGTACGGCCGGCGCTACTGCTCGCGAGAGACCACCTTCAGCACGCGACCCGTCCTCTGAGAGGCTGGGCCTCAGGCTGGATCTGGCTTCCCACGGCGATGAGCCTCGCGGCGACGCAGCTCCGCGCTCTCCGCGCGCTCCGCCTCGAGCTCGTCGCGAAGCCCCTCGTTCTCGTCCTCCAGCGCGAGCACACGCCCGATCCCCGCGATGTTCATGCCCTCGTCCCGCAGGAGCGCGACCCGCTGCAGCCGCGCGACGTCGTCGTCGCTGTACCGGCGGGTTCCACCTTCGCTGCGCGCCGGGGTCAGCAGGCCCTTCTGCTCCAGCAGGCGCAGACTCGCCGCGTTCATGTCCGCCAGCTGCGCAGCTACGGCGATGCCGTACACCGGCGTCGCCGAATCGCGTCCTGCCATGCGTGCACTCCTCGTACTTGCAACTTTCCTGACTTTGATCTATAAAAAATCTACACCACGAGATGCAGATCCTGCATCGACACCACGCCCGAACGGGCCATTGGAAAGGAGTAAGACATGACCCTCAGTTTCGATCCTCTCAGCCAGCTCGATCGCTTCGCCGCAAGCGTGTTCGACTCCCCGCGTGCGCCTCGGCGCATGCCCGTGGACCTCTACCGCGACGGCGACCGATACGTGCTGCACGCCGACCTGCCGGGCATCGACCCTGGCTCGATCGACGTCGACGTGGACGGCGGCCAGCTCTCCATCCGCGCCGAGCGGAGCATGGGCTCGCAGGACGGCGTCCGCTGGTTCGCCCGCGAGCGCGAGTCCGGATCGTTCCTGCGCCAGTTCGCCCTCGGCGACGGCGTCGACATCGACCGCATCAGCGCGTCCTACGACAGCGGAGTGCTCTCGATCATCATCCCGGTGAGCGAGCGCGCCAAGCCGCGTCGGATCGCGGTGGACTCGCCCGAGCGCCGCGAGCAGATCGACGCCTGAGCCAGGCCGGATCCGAGAGGAGAAGATGATGCTGCCCTCGACACTCGACCGGTTCCTCGCCGGCATGGAGTACCCGGCGTCGAAGGACGACCTGCGGCGCGAGGCCGTGCACGACGGCCTCGGCATCGCGGACCGCGACCTGCTGGATCAGCTGCCGGACCGCAGTTACAGCTCTCGCTGGCACGTCCGCCTGTCGCTGACCCGCTCGGGAACCCCGTTCGAGCGGGTCGCCGCCGTGGCCTGACCGGCTGCGAGACGGGAGGCCCCTGGATCGGTCGATCCCGGGGCCTCCCTCGTTCGCGTCAGGATCCGGCGTCAGCGTTCGACCGGGGCCGTCGCCATCCGGGTATCGAGCGCGAGCTCCTCCGCGTCCATGGCCGTGATGAGCTCGCGCATGACCTCTTCGTTCAGCGTGCCGGCATCGCGCTCGGAGATGAGCACGTCGCGACGCACCTGCAGCCAGCCCTTCGACAGACCGATGAGTTCGTCGCGGCTCGGACGCGGCATGGCATCCTCGTCGCGCTGGCCCTTCTCGGTGTCCCGCTCCACGCGGGTGAACCGCTGCGCGAAGCGGTCGAACCAGCCCAGCGACGCCGCACCGTGCTTCTGCTCCCACGCCGCGCGCTTCTCATCGAGGAAGACCTTGCCCACCTCCCTCGTGCGGGAGCGCACCTGCGCGAGCTGACGGCGGTCCTCCTCCTCTTCATCGGTGACGTCGGCGACGCCGAGCGCCCCGATCAGCAGCGGCAGGGTCAGCCCCTGCAGCAGCAACGTGCCCACCGTCACCAGGAACGCGACGACCACGATCGCGTGCGCCGCCGCCGTGTCGAGCCCGGCGAGGTCCGCCGCGGCGAGCGCGGTCGCCAGGGTGACCACGCCGCGCATCCCCGCCCACGAGATCACGGCGTTGTCGCGCCAGCTCAGCTGCGACTCCCGGAAGCGCTCGCGCAGCTCGTCCTCGCTCGGGTTGCGACCGGTCCAGCCCCGCCGCCGCTGCTTCTCGGCGACGGCGTCGACCCGTTTCTGGAACTGTCCCGACGCCAGGCTCTTCTCGAACTGGCGCAGCCGCAGCCGCGACCAGAACGCGCCCCACGCCGACGCCGGATACACGAACAGCGGCCGCACCAGCAGCACCACCACGAACACCGCCGCCGCGAGCCAGAGCACGCCTCCGACATGCGTCGCGCCGAGCTCGCCGATCACGGGCGGCAGCTGCAGCCCGATGTACGCGAACACGAAGGATTCCAGCAGGAAGTCGGCCGACAGCCAGATCGGCGCCTCCTGCATGCGCGTCGCGTAGCTCGTACGGGGCGCGTTGAAGCCGACCACCAGGCCCATCGCGACGACGCCGAGGACACCGGATCCGCCCAGGTGCTCCGTGATCGCGTACACGCCGAACGGCGCGAGCAGTCCGAACGTGCCGATGACCACCGGATCCGAGATGCGCATCCGCAGCTGATGCATGCCGAGACCAGCGACGACGCCGAGCGCGACGCCGACGACGACCGCGACGGCGAACTGCCAGATGCCGTCCCAGACCGTGAGTGTCGCGCCGGCGACGATCGCGGCGAACACCCGGTACAGCGTCAGCGAGGTGGCGTCGTTGATGAGGCTCTCCCCCGACAGCACCGTCATCACCCGCCGCGGCAGGCCCAGCTTGCGGCCGATCGCCGCGGCCGAGACCGCGTCGGGCGGCGCCACGATCGCACCGAGCAGCAGGGCGCCCGGCAGGGTCAGCGACGGCATCAGCAGCCACGCCACGAGCCCGACGGCGGCGGTCGTGACGACGACCAGGCCGATGCCGAGCCGGCGGATCTGCGGCATGCTGCGGCGGAAGCTCACGAACGACACGTCGAGCGACGCCGAGTACAGCAGCGGCGGCAGCACGAGCGTGAGCAGCACGTGCCCATCGATGCGGAGGTTGGGCACCGCCGGGATGAAGGACACGGCGAGCGCCACCACCGTGACGAGCAGCGGAGCAGGCCAGCCGCGCCAGCGCGCGACCGCCGCAACGATGACGGATCCGACCAGCACATAGAAGATCTCGGCGTCCATGCCGCCAGGGTAGCGGTGCGCCGCTGTCGCGCCTCTGTCGCGTGGCTGTCGGGGCGGAACCGCGTCTTCACCGTGCGGCGGCGAGCAGGCGGATGACCTCCTCGTCGGGCGTCTGCCGGAAGTCGACGTAGTGCATGCCGACCGCCATGAAGCCGGCGGGCGCCTCGAGGCAGACCACCTCGTCGGCATCCGGATCCGGCCCGGCCCGCAGGTCGGCGAGCACCTCCGGCGGAGCGACCGGCACCGCCACCACGACCCTCGCGGCGCCCCTGGCTCGTGCGATCGCGCATGCGGCGCGCACGGTCGCGCCCGTGGCGATGCCGTCATCGACGATGACCGCGGTGCGCCCGGCGAGCGGCTCGGGCGCACGCCCGCTGCGGAACAGCGCCGCCCGGCGCTCCACCTCGGCGCGTTCCCGGCGCTCCGCTGCACGCAGGGTCTGCTCGTCCACTCCGGCTGCGCGCACCACGTCGGCGTTGCGGACCGCAGCGCCTTCCTCGCCGACCGCACCCATCGCGAGCTCGGGCTGCCACGGCACCCCGACCTTGCGCACCACGAGCACGTCGAGCGGAGCCCCGAGCGTCCGAGCCACCTCGGCCGCCACCGGAACCCCGCCGCGAGGCAGGCCGAGCACGACCGGATCCCGGGCAGCATCGACCGCCAGCAGCGCGCCGAGCCGCCGGCCGGCCTCGGCGCGATCCGCGAACCCGTGCATGCCTCCGGCCTACGCCGGTGCGGGCGCGCGGTCAAGCCAGGCGGCACGCCCCGGGGAGTCGTTGAGCGAACACCGGCGAAGCCGGAGTGGGACGAAACGCCGTGCTCTTGCATCGCGGCTTCGCGATAGTGCGGCGTTTCGTCTTTGTCGCGCTTCGCGCGTCCTCGCTCAACGACCCCACCGGATCCGGAATGCACGGGGATCCGCTCGCGTTGTCCGAAGCGATGTCTTCTCTCGCGCTCTCCGTCCTCGACCTCGTCCCGGTGCGCACCGGGCAGACCAGCGCCCAGGCGGTGTCGGCGTCGCTCGCCCTCGCCGCGCGCGCCGACGACCTCGGCTATCGGCGGTACTGGTTCGCCGAGCACCACAACATGCCGGCCGTCGCCTCCACCGCTCCGCCCGTGCTGATCGCCGCCGCCGCCGCGCGCACGCAGCGCATCCGGGTCGGATCCGGCGGCGTCATGCTGCCGAACCACGCGCCGCTCATTGTCGCGGAGCAGTTCGCCGCGCTCGAGGCGATCGCCCCCGGCCGCATCGACCTCGGTATCGGCCGTGCCCCCGGCAGCGACCCCGTCATCACCCAGCTGCTGCGCGCCTCGGGCACCGCCGGCGACGTCGAGCGCTTCCCCGAGCACGTGCAGGACATCGCCCTCATGCTGCAGCCCGACGGCGCCACCGTGCAGTTCACCTCGGGCGGGGAGTACGCGGTGCGCTCCACGCCGGCGGCCACCGGCGCCCCTGAGGTGTGGCTGCTCGGGTCGAGCGATTACTCCGCCCAGCTGGCCGCATCGCTCGGCCTGCCGTACGTGTTCGCCAACCACTTCTCCGGTCAGGGGCTGGACCGCGCCCTCTCGCTCTACCGCGAGGGCTTCCGCCCCTCGGAGGCGCACCCCGCACCGCGCACCTTCCTCACCGCGAACGTCGTGGCGGCGCCCACCGCCGAGGAGGCATCGGACCGGGCGATCCCGCAGCTGCGCATGATGGCGCGGCTGCGCCTGAACCGCCCGCTCACCGCGCTCGAGACCGTGGAGCAGGCGCGCGCGGCCCTCGCCGCGAATCCCGATCCGCAGGAGGAGCAGATCCACGCCGCCGCACTCGCGAACTGGTTCGTCGGCGACGGCGCGACCGTGCGGGCAGAGCTCGAGGCATTCGCCGCGAAGCACGGCGTCGAGGAGATCATGGTCTCCCCCGTCGCCGGATCCTTCGCCGCCGAGGACCCCGACCGCACGCCCGGCCGGGCGCAGACTCTGGAGCTGCTCGCGGGCTGAGGCGACGCTCCTTCTTCTCTCTCGTCTGGCGCTGCCGCCCGATCCGGATCCGGATCCGTTCGTCGTGCCGTCCACTCCCGTTCAGGTCGCAGAAACGGCTCCAGAACCCGGTCCGTTACCGCAGAAAGTGCGACCTGAGCCGGGGAAGTGCGACCCGAGCCGGGGCAGTGCGACCTGAACCGGGGAAGTGCGACCTGAACGGGAGAAGTGCGACCCGAACAGAAGAAGTCCAGCCTGCCCCGCTCACTGGTCGCGAATTGCGGTCAAATCCCGCTCTAGACCGCAATCTGCGACCAGTGAGCGGAAAGAGGGTCGCGCGGATTCATCCACGCGACGGACGGATCTCGCCGGATCCCTACGCCTCGGGCTCGGGTCTGCGCCTCGGGCTCGGGCCTACGCCTCGGGCTCCCCCGCGATCAGACCGCGAATCCAGTCCCGGGCCTCGACGAACACGTCGTCCGCGTAGCGCTCGGGGTACTGCACGATGCGGCGGTCGGCGCGGGGGTACGACCCGAGGAACACGACCCGCGGGCTGAACCGCCGGATGCCGAGCAGCGCGTCGGCCATGCGCTCGTCCTGGATGTGGCCGTCCGCGTCGAGGACGAACCGGTACCGGCCCAGCTCGTCGCCGATGGGGCGCGACTGCAGCAGCGACAGGTTGATGCCTCGGGTGGAGAACTGCTCGAGCAGTTCGAGCAGCGCACCGGCGTGGTCCACGGGCAGCTCGACGATGAGCGAGGTCTTGTCCGCACCGGTCGGCGGGGCCGGCGCCACCGTGCGCGCGACCAGCACGAAGCGCGTGACGGCGTTGTCGTTGTCGCCGATGCTGTCGGCGAGGAGCTCGAGCTCGTGGTGCGCCACGATGCCGGGGGCCGCGATGGCGGCGTCGGCCGGAAGAGAGCCGTCCAGGATCCCCAGTGCCGAGGCGACGTTGCTCGCGGCGGGCACGTGCTGGTGCGTGGGGATGTGCTCGCCGAGCCAGCCGTAGCACTGGGCGTAGGCGACGGGATGCGCGGCGATGACCGTGACGTCCTCGATCCGCGTCCCGGGAGCAGCAACCAGCACGAAGTCGACCTTCACCAGGTATTCGCCGACGATCCGCAGGCCGGGCAGCGTCGCCAGGGCATCCAGGGTCGTGGTGACCCCGCCCTCCACCGAGTTCTCGATCGCGATCATGGCGGCATCGCTGCGTCCCTCGAGCACGTCGGCGAGCGCCTCGCCCACGTTGTGCACCGGTCGCCAGTCGTGTCCGCGCGCTTCGGGCACCTGCTCCAGCGCGGCTTCGGTGAACGTCCCCGCGGGGCCGAGGTAGCTGTAGGTACGGCGGGCGGGGGCGGCTTCGGTCACGGCGTTCAGCCTAGTCCGGGGCATCGGACGCCCCCGCCTTCGTGACCTGAGGTTCCATATCGAAACGATGATGCGTTCCGCGGCTCCGCGGGGCAGACTGTCTGCATGACGAGCCGTGCCGGCCTCCCCGCGGAGGAAAGCGACCTGATCGACGTCGACGAGCTGATCGCCGCCTACTACGACCGGATCCCGGATCCGAAGATCTCCACCGAGAGAGTCGTGTTCGGCACGAGCGGGCATCGCGGCTCGTCGCTGAGCGGCAGCTTCAACGAGCAGCACATCCTCGCCACGACCCAGGCGATCGTCGACTACCGCACCGCGCAGGGCATCACGGGCCCGCTCTTCCTCGGCCGCGACACGCACGCTCTCAGCCGCCCGGCCGAACGCAGCGCGATCGAGGTGCTCGTCGCGAACGGCATCGACGTGCTCGTCGACTCCCGCGACGCCTGGGTGCCGACCCCGGCCCTCAGCCACGCGATCCTCACCTACAACCGCGACCGCGCCGACGACGAGCCCGGCCGGGCCGACGGCATCGTCGTGACCCCGTCGCACAACCCGCCGCGCGACGGCGGCTTCAAGTACAACCCTCCGCATGGCGGACCTGCGGACACCGACGCGACCGCGTGGATCGCGAACCGCGCGAACGAACTCATCGAGCAGGGCCTCGAGGGCGTCAAGCGCACGCGCTTCGCCGACATCGACGCCGACGGCCTCGGCACCTACGACTTCCGCGAGGCGTACGTCCGCGACCTGCCGTCGATCATCGACATCGACGCGATCAAGCGCGCAGGCGTCCGGATCGGGGCGGATCCACTCGGCGGCGCGTCGGTCGAGTACTGGGCGCTCATCGCCGAGATGCACGGCCTCGACCTCATGGTGGTGAACCCCGAGGTCGACCCCACCTGGCGCTTCATGACCCTGGACTGGGACGAGAAGATCCGGATGGATCCGTCCTCCCCCTCGGCGATGGCGTCCCTGGTCGCGAAGAAGGGCGACTACGACGTGCTCACGGGCAACGACGCCGACGCCGACCGGCACGGCATCGTCACCCCCGACGCCGGCCTGATGAACCCGAACCACTACCTCGCTGTCGCGATCGACTACCTGTTCTCGCACCGCGCGGGCTGGGGCCGCGACGCCGCGATCGGCAAGACGCTGGTGTCGTCGATGATCATCGACCGCGTCGCCGAGTCGCTGGGCCGGCACCTGCTCGAGGTGCCCGTCGGGTTCAAGTGGTTCGTGCCCGGACTGCTCGACGGCTCGGTCGCGTTCGGCGGCGAGGAGTCGGCCGGGGCGTCGTTCCTGCGTAAGGACGGATCCGTGTGGTCGACCGACAAGGACGGCATCCTGCTCTGCCTGCTGGCCGCGGAGATCATCGCCGTCACCGGCAAGACCCCGTCCGAGCGCTATCGCGAGCTCGAGGAGGCGTTCGGCGCCTCCGCCTATCAGCGCGTGGACGCTCCGGCGACCCCGGAGCAGAAGGCCACGCTCGGCAAGCTGTCGCCGGATTCCGTCACGGCCACCGAGCTCGCCGGCGAGCCGATCACCGCCAAGCTCTCGCACGCGCCCGGCAACGGCGCGGCCATCGGCGGCCTCAAGGTGCAGACCGAGCACGCCTGGTTCGCTGCGCGCCCCTCCGGCACGGAGGACGTCTACAAGCTCTACGCCGAGTCGCTGCTGGGCCCCGACCACCTCGCCCGCGTGCAGGAGGAGGCTCGGGCGGTGGTCAGCGCCGCGCTCGGCGGCTGATCGCCTGCGGCCTTTCCCCGGTTCGCTGGTCGCGTATTGCCGTCATCTGAGCCGCGATACCGCAATCTGCGACCAGCGAGCGTCGTGATTCACCGGATCCGCGTGGTCGTGCGGAGGCTGCCGCGCGCTCAGCGGATCCAGGCGACGGCGGCGGTGACGATCTCGTCGACGGTGCCGGTGACATCGAGCGCGGTTCCGTCCTCGTCCGGTTCCAGCGGCTCGAGCAGGGCGAGCTGCGAGGGCAGCAGCGACGGCGGCATGTAGTGCCCCGCCCTCCCCGCGGCGCGTGCCCGCAGCAGCTCGGGCGTGCCGTGCAGGTGCACGAACCGGGCTTCCGGCACGACCTCACGCAGTCGGTCGCGGTAGACGCGGCGCAGCGCCGAGCACGCCATGACCCGCCCGCCCTCGCCACGACCTCCGGCGAGGGCGGCGCCGACGGCGTCCAGCCACGGCCAGCGGTCCTCGTCGGTCAGCGGCGTTCCCGCGGCCATCTTCGCCACGTTGGCCGCCGAGTGCAGGTCATCGGCGTCCCATCCGCCCACACCGAGGCGCGCGGCGAGCGCGCGGGTGACGCTGGTCTTGCCCGCTGCCGACACCCCCATGACGACGATGAGCGGCGCGGATCCGGTGCCCGCATCGACCGGGGCCGTCGCCTCACCAGTCATGGACGGTGCCGTCCGAGAGCCGGTTGTAGGGCAAGTACGCCTGCTCGTACGGATACCGGCCAGCCTCGTCCACGTCCAGCTCGACCCCCAGGCCGGGGGCGTCGCCGGGGTGCAGCAGGCCGCCGTTCCATCTGAAGGACTGCTGGAACACCCGGTCGGTCCGTTCGCCGTGCTGCATGTACTCCTGGATCCCGAAGTTGTGAATCGCCAGCCCCAGGTGCATCTGCGCGGCCATGCCCACCGGGGAGATGTCCGTCGGCCCGTGGAAGCCCGACTTGATCTGGTGCATCGCGGCGTAGTCGATCGTCTTGCGCAGCGGGGTGATGCCGCCCATGTGCGTGACGGCTCCGCGCACGTAGTCGATGAGCTGATCGCGGATCAGGTCCTTGAAATCCCACACGGTGTTGAAGACCTCGCCGATCGCGAGCGGCGTCGTGGTGTGCTGACGCACCAGGCGCAGCGCCTCCTGGTTCTCAGCGGGCGTGCAGTCCTCGAGCCAGAACAGGTCGTAGGGCTCCAGCGACTTTCCGAGCCGGGCGGCCTGGATCGGCGTCATCCTGTGATGACCGTCGTGCAGCAGCGGGATCTCGGGGCCGAACTCGTTGCGCACGGCATCGAAGACGCCGGGCAGGTGGCGCAGGTAGGCCCGGGTGTCCCAGTCCTCCTGCACGGGCGCCGCCCCGCGCCGGGCGGGCTCGTGGTCGTAGCGCGCCTCGCCGCCGCCGGTGTCGGCCGCTTGCGAGGCGATTCCGTAGATCGCCTTCAGTCCCGGCACGCCGGTCTGGATCCGGATGGCCCGGTAGCCCTGTTCGAGGTGCGCGCGCACGGAGTCGAACAGCTCGGGCAGTTCCTTGCCCGAGGCATGGCCGTAGGCCAGCAGGCCCTCCCGGCTGGCTCCGCCGAGCAGCTGGTACAGGGGCATCCCCGCGGCCTTGGCCTTGATGTCCCAGAGCGCCATGTCCACCGCGGCGATGGCGGCCATCGTGACGGGCCCGCGGCGCCAGTACGCCGAGCGGTACAGGAACTGCCAGGTGTCCTCGATGCGCGAGGCGTCCGCCCCGATCAGCAGCGGCACCACGTGCTCACGCAGGTAGGCGACCACCGCCAGTTCACGGCCGTTGAGGGTCGCATCCCCCAGGCCCGTCGCGCCATCGGACGTCGTGAGCTTCAGCGTGACGAAGTTGCGGTCGGGGCTGGTGACGATCACCTCGGCCTTGTCGATCCTCATCGAGGTGTCCTTTCGGTGTGCGCGGCTGCGGTGCCGGGGCGTCTCCGGGGAGATCCGCGCTCATTGAAGCACGTCGAGTGGCAATCTGGCAAACGCTTGCCATGCATTGCGACGACCGTAGAGGAGATAGGCGGAAGCCGTTCCGCATCCGAGTGATCCCCGGCGCGAGGGCAGCGCGCCCCTCAGACCGCCCTGGCGGGTCCGGTCGAGCCGCGGATCACGAGCTCGGTCTCCAGCGTCGCCGCCTCCACGGCGGCCGCATCGTCGGCCTCGACCGCGCCCGCGAGTTCCAGCGCCTTGCGGACGGCGTATCGTCCCGCCGCCGCGAGCGGTGAGCGCACGGTCGTCAGCGCCGGAGACGTGAAGTCGGATCCGAAGATGTCATCGAAGCCCAGGATGCTGAAGACGCCGGGGACGAGGACGCCGTGCTCACCGGCGGCCCGGAGCAGGCCGATGGCCATGATGTCGTTGTACGCGATGATCGCGGTCGCGCGGGAGGCGATGACCCGGGCGAGCGCGCCGCGGCCGCCGTCGATCGTCGGCTCGACCGGACCGATCGACGCGATCGTCATCCCACGCGCCTCGGCGCCGGTGCGCAGGGCATCCCAGCGCCGCCGGCTCATCCACGACTCGGCCGGCCCTGCGAGGAAGACGAGAGACGTGTGGCCGAGCATCTCCAAGTGCGCCAGCGCCTGGTCGATCCCCGGCTCGAGGTTCGGCGTCACGGTCGAGACCCCCTGGATCTCGCGGTTCAGCACGACGACCGGCTTGACCTCGGCAAGCTCTCGGATCTGCTCGTCCGGGAGGCGAGTGGTGCCCAGCACGAGCGCATCCACCGCCGGCAGGATGCGTTCGGCCGATCGCGCCTCGCGCTCCCCCGATTCCTGCGACTCCGCGAACACGAGGGTGTAGCCGAACTCGCCGGCCGCCTGCTCTGCACCGCGGACGATGCCGAAGATCACCGGGTTGGTGATGTCGGCGATGAGCAGGCCGAGCGTCTTCGTGCGCCCCGTGGGCAGGGCGCGCGCCATCGGATTGGTGCGGTACTTGAGCTGCGCGGCCGCCTCGCGGATCCGCGCCTCGGTGCCGGCGTTGACGCGCCCCGGCTGCGTGAGCGCACGCGACACCGTCGAGGGGTTCACACCCGCCAGCTTCGCCACGTCATAGATCGTGGCGGCCGCGCGTGCTCTGGCCCGCGTCGGCCGCGGCTCCGTTGCGTCCGCTGCCACGGTCACACTCCTTCACGACTTCGCACCACCGTACCGCGCGCCGACGACGACGCGCTCATCACGGGACGGATCCCTCCCGGCCGCCGCCGTCCGCGTTCCCCGCGCACGGCCGCCGCGCCGCGCATCCGATTCGATCGAGTTTGGCAATCGGTTGACAAGCCGGAGCGACGCTGGACAGAATACCGGTCAGGCAGCACCGTCCTCGCGGGCCGGAGCGCCCATGATCCAGGCACGAGCGGGGCGAGCCGGCCGTGCGACCACGACCGCCCCCGCGATCCAGAAAGCGCCCATGCACCTCGAAGCCGACCCCGACCGCCTACTCCCCGTCGATCCGCGCACGCGCGGCATCGCCCGGGAGCTGTACGAGCGGGTCGCGGCGCTGCCCATCCTCTCCCCGCACGGGCACGTCGATCCCCGCCTGCTGCACGATGACGCCGCGTTCCCCGATCCCACCGAACTGCTGCTGCGCCACGACCATTACGTCACGCGTCTGCTGCACGCCTCCGGCATCCCGTTCAACGAGCTCGCGGTCCCCGACCGGACCGGGGCCGCACCGACAGCCTCCGCCCGTGACGCCTGGCGGCGGTTCTGCGAGAGCTGGCATCTGTTCGCGGGCACGGCATCCGGCTACTGGCTCACCCATCAGTTCGCCGAGCTGTTCGGTCTGGACGAGCAGCCGGATGCGGCGAACGCCGATGCGCTGTTCGACCGCATCGGCGCCGTGCTGACTCTCCCATCTTTCCGCCCTCGTGCGCTCTTCGACCGATTCGGCATCGAGTTCCTCGCGACGACCGACGATCCGCTCGACGACCTCGGCGTGCACCGTGCTCTCGCCGCGGACCCCGCCTTCCGCGGCCGGGTCGCGCCGACGTTCCGCCCTGACGCCTACCTCGACCCTGCCCATCCTGCCTTCGCCGCGAACGTCGAGCGCCTGGCCGCGTGGAGCGGATCCGCCGTCGACGACTATGCGGGCTACCTCGGCGCGCTCGAGGCGCGGCGTGCGCACTTCATCGCGAACGGCGCGGTCTCGGCCGACCACGGGGTGCTGCAACCCCTGGCCGTCGACCTGACGGCGAGCGAGGCGTCCGCCCTGTACGCGCGCGCCGTCCGCGGCGAGCTCGATGCGGCAGAGGCCATGGCGTTCCAGGGGCACATGCTGCTGGAGTCGGCGCGGATGTCGGTCGAGGACGGCCTGGTGATGACGGTGCACCCCGGGGTGCTCCGCAACCACAGCGCAGCGACGCTCGAGAGGTTCGGCCCTGACACCGGCCACGACATCCCCGTGCGCACCGGCTACGCCGAGGCGCTGCGCCCGCTGCTGCAGCGCTATGGGAACGCCCCCGACTTCCATCTCGTGCTGTTCGCGGTGGATGAGACCGCCTATTCGCGCGAGATCGCCCCGCTCGCAGGCTTCTATCCGAGCGTGTACATCGGCGCGCCCTGGTGGTTCCTCGACGCCCCGGATGCGGTGCTGCGCTTCCGCGCCGCGGTGACCGAGACGGCGGGCTTCTACCGCGGCGCGGGCTTCGTCGACGACACCCGCGCCTTCCTCTCCATCCCGGCTCGCCACGACATGGCCCGCCGCCTGGATGCGGCCTTCCTGGCGCGACTCGTGGCCGAGGGGCGACTGGACGAGCCGGCGGCGCACCGGATCGCGCACGACCTGGTCGACACGCTGCCCCGGAAGGTGTTCAAGCTGTGACGGGTGCCGCGCTGCGCCGGGGCGCGGTCGGCGGCCCGGCCGCACCGCCGCGCATCGTGCACCTGGGCCTCGGCGCCTTCCATCGCGCGCACCAGGCGTGGTACACCGCGCACGCGGCGGATGCGGCGGAGTGGACGATCGCGGCCTTCACCGGCCGCAGTCCACGCGTCGCCGACGACCTCTCCCGGCAGGGCGGGCTGTACACCCTGATAGAGCGCGGCCCCGAGCACGATCGGGCCGAGATCGTCCCGGCGGTCGTCGAGGCGCACCCCGCCGATGACACGATCCGGCTCGAACGCCTGCTCACCGCCCCCGGGACGGCCCTGGTCACGCTCACGATCACCGAGCCCGCGTATCGGCTGCGACGCGACGGATCCCCCGACCTCGACGACCCGGCCGTCACCGCCGACCTCGTCGCGCTGCGCAGCCGTCGACCACCCGCGACCACGCTCGGACGCCTGCTGTCGGGGCTCAGGGCACGGCTCTCAGCCGACGCGGGCCCGATCGCGATCGTGCCCTGCGACAACATCCCGGACAACGGGACCCTCGTACGCACGGGACTGCTCGGCCTCGCCGAGGCGGTGGACCCGGCGCTCGCGGACGGGATCCGCGAACAGGTCTCCTTCGTGTCGACGTCCGTGGACCGGATCACTCCGCGCACGACGGACGCCGACCGGACTGCCGCCGCCGCGCTGACCGGGTTCCACGACACGTCGCCCGTGGTCGCCGAGCCGTTCTCCGACTGGGTGCTGAGCGGCCGCTTCCCGAACGGCCGCCCGCGCTGGGAGACGGCGGGTGCCCGCTTCGTCGACGACATCGAGCCGTGGGAGCGGCGCAAGCTCCTGATGCTCAACGGCGCGCACAGCCTGCTCGCCGGCATCGGCACCCTGCGCGGGCACGCGACCGTCGCCGATGCGATGGCGGATCCCGACTGCCGGATCTGGGTGCACGCGTTCTGGGATGAGGCCGCGCGGCAGCTGCCGGGCGGTCTCGATCTCGACGCGTACCGTCGCGCGCTCGCGGACCGCTTCGCCAACGGCCGGATCGCGCATCATCTCGCGCAGATCTCCGAGGAGAGCGCCACCAAGCTCGCCATCCGCGTCGTGCCGGTGCTGCGCGCGGAGCGTGCGGCCGGACGAGAAGGGGCCGCTTCCCTCCGCGCCCTCGCCGCCTGGATCCGGCTCGTGTGCTCGGGCGCCGGCGCCCCCGACGCGAGACGGATCGCGATCGACCAGGCACGGCAGGCCGCGGATCCGGTGCGCGCGCTGCTCCGGGTCCTGGATCCCGCCCTCGCGACCGAGGAGATCACCGCGGCCGTGGCCGCCGTCCGTCTCGAACCCGCCGCAGTCAGCACCGGCTGAGTCGGGCCGCACCGATGACGCGGCTCAGGCCACGCCGGACGGTCCCGGGGTGCTCGCGCGCACGACCACCTCGACGGGCAGGTCGGACTGCGCCCAGTCGTCGTCGACGACCGCGCGGAACGCCTGATACCCCGCCTCGTTCAGCGGCACCCGCACGGTGGTGAGCGCGGGGGTGACGTCGCCGCTCGCGGAGACATCGTCGAAGCCGCACACGGCGATGTCCGTGCCGACCTCGCGCCCGGCGGCCCGGATCGCGGACATCGCGCCCAGCGCGACCACGTCGCTCATGCCGAACACCAGAGTGCCGGATGCGACGCCCTCCGCCAGCGCCGCGGTCATGGCCACAGCTCCCGACTCCCGCCGGAAGTCGCCGCGGTGGATGCGCTCCACGCGCCCTCCGTCCGATGCGAACCCGCGGGCGAAGCCGTTCAGCCGGTCATCGGAGGTGCGCACGCCCTCGGCGGCGCCAATGCCGATCGCCGTGCGGTAGCCGAGCGCGGCCATGCGCCGCCCGAGCTCCTCGGCGCCGCCCGCGTTGTCGATCACGATCGAGCGCCCGCCGTTGCCGTTCCGGTCGGCGCCGGAGGCATCGCCGAACGTCACGACGCGACCGCCGAAGCGCTCGAAGGCCTCCAGCTCCGAGTTCCCGGATCCGCTGTCGCCCGACTCCGCGCGGGATGCGGCGAGGATCAGTCCCTGCGGGCGCTGTCCGCGCAAGGCCCTCAGGATCCGGTTCTCCCGCTCCTGGTCGCGCTCGGTGATCGAGATCGTCACGACGAGACCGCGCTCGTCGGCGCCCCGGGCGACCCCGGCGGCGATCTGACCGAAGTAGGGGTCGGCGATGTCGGCGACGAGCAGGGCGATGACCGGCGAGCGGCCGCGAGCGGTCGCCTGGGCCGACACGTTCGGGGTGTAGCCGAGCTCCTCCGCCGCACGCTCGACCCGTTCGCGGAAGGCCCCCGCGACCTTGCGTGCGGAGCCGTTCAGCACGCGTGATGCGGTCGCCAGCGACACACCCGCCTCGCGGGCGACGTCCTGCAGCGTCGCCGCGTGCGGCGCCCCGGACCCTGCACCGAACGTGCTCCGCGCCGACGCATCGGCACCCGTCGGGGAAAGGCTTTCCGGGCTCATGCCCCGAGCATAGTGCCCCGAGGGCGCTGCTCCCGCGGGCACGCGGACGACGGAACGACCGTCCGCCGACCTCAACATCCGGGACGGGCAATCGGTTGCCGATCCACCACCGGAACGTGGCCTCCGGACCTCAGGCGATGCGATCGAGCGATGTCGGATCGATCCGGTGCTGCAGTGCCTCGCCGGCAGCCCAGCGCCGCAGCTCGGCAGCGACGAGCCGCCCCATCGCCGCGCGGTCCTCACCCATGGATCCGGCCACGTGCGGCGTCAGCTCGACGTTCTCGAGCGTCCACAGCGGCGAGGACTCCGCGGGCGGCTCCTCCACGGTGACGTCCAGCAGAGCCGTGAGGTCGGGGCGCTCCTGCCAGACCGCCACGAGTCCGTCCTCGTCCACGAGTCCGCCCCGCGCGGTGTTGATGAGCGTCGCGCCCTCCGGCAGCCGGCGGAGCAGCGCGGCGTCGATCATCCCCGTCGTCGCCGGCAGCAGCGGCGCATGCAGGCTCACGACGTCGGCGGTGGCGAACAGCTCCTCGAGACCGACGAGTTCGACGCCGACCTCGGCCGCCGCTGCCGCATCGGCGAACGGATCCGCGGCGAGCAGCCGGAGCCCGCTGCCCTCCAGC